>NZ_FNLM01000025.1 GCF_900105725.1 Gordonia westfalica | reverse complement strand
TCTCCACCACATCGTCTGCGGTGGCCTCAGATTCGAGACGGTCAGCGGATAAGCGATTGACGTCAGCATTGAGGGCGGCACGGTCGTTGCATACCTGGTCGAAGATGAGCCGCTTCCTTCTCAGCGCCACTTCGAGTTCGGCGATGCGTGCCTGCGCCTGCTCCAGGTCTTCGGCCGGCACCAACGTCTGCCCGTTCGACAATCAACAGGTCCGGGTGGGAAGAAACCCGGTACAGCGGACACACCAAGGATGCGAGTCATGACACACCGCCGCCGTTCAGGCCCAGCCGATCTCGCAGTTCGTCACAGAGAGGACTGCCGTTCAGGTTGTATGTCTGCTCCGTGAGGGCGATGGTGAGTGTGCGAATCTCGTAGGCGATGGCGAACCATGCGGACTGCTCAGCCGTCATGGCCGCGTAGTTATCGGTGAAAGGGTTTCCCGGCAGGTTGCGGGATACGGGGTTGTCCTCGCTCATCAGTAGAGTGCTCCGATCTTGTCGATGTCTCCGTGGCGGTCGAGGATCACCACACGCCACGGGCAGACGAGCATCTGCCGTTCTTGCCCACGCGGGACCACGTCGTAGTTGATGCCACCAACCTTCAACCGCGCCGCGTACTGGGTGTCGATGGCGTTGAGAGCCCCGACCTACGCCGATAGCCTTCCCCCTGAGCGAGGATCTGACCGTTGCGGGACTTACACCGCCAACGCCACTCGGGATGTCTGGCGACCACGCTCTTGGCATCGAGGTCGACCTGCAAGATCTCGTCCTCGTACACCTCGATGGTGCCGCGATACTCAGACACCTTCTCCGGGATGTTCTCGTAGACGATCACTGGACCTCCACCACCCCACCCACCAGAGCGGCCTGACGCTTGGCAGCGCGCACCGCATTCGACTTCGTGTCATACGTTTTCGGGGAGATGGCGCCGGCGCTGCCGTTGCGGGCGATCTGCGCCCACTGGTAACCCTTCCGGGTTCTCGTCACCACCACACGCACAGCAGTTCTCGCCGACGCCAAGGGCTGCACGACGTAGCCGCCATTGCCACCCGAGCCTCCGCCGACAGCCTGCACCTTGACCACCTCAACCGCCTTGAACGCCTCGCCGTCGAAAGCCTTCTTGTTGTTGCTCATTCGTTGTCTCCTTTGGTTCTCCCCACGCAGGGGATGTGTCGTGTCTTCTCTGCACCTGTTGCGGGGGAACGGAGTACGCAAAGCTCCCCCGGCCTGGCCGCGCACTCAGGGCACGGCCTCTCGATCGCCCCCCACAGGAGGTAGGACTCCGGAACCTCAGCCCACCGCATCGCACACCTCGACCCCGCCGGCATCATCGAGCAACGCCCACCGGCCCGACAGCAGGACAGCCACATCGCTGGACGGCTGCCGGAACTTCGACACCAACCAGCCCTTCGCGTACGCCTGCGCCGGATTGCGGCCGATGAAGTCATGGCAGCCGCGGCACACCAGCAGACAATTCGACAGGGCGTTGATCTGTGGGTCTTTCGATCCGCCCATGCCGCGGTTAGCTCGGTGGTGATAGTCCTGCCCTGTGCCGGTACACCAGTCGGTTTGGACTTCGCAGCGACCCATCGCCCGCACCGCAGCAGCAGCCTTCACATCCGCAGAGAAGCCCGTCATGACGCCGTCTTCCTCTGCTGCCACGCCACCGACGTCAACGCTGCCGGACAACGCCGCCCATGCCGCTCATACCGGCGCTTCATCGACGCCGGCAGCATCCCCACCCGACGCGATGCCTCCTCCGCCCCAACACCCATCGACAGCAGATACTCGAAGTCGGAGAACAGGTCTTCGGCAGTGCGGGGTTTGTCCACCACTTCCGGCTCATAGGTGGGGTCATCGATACGGTCCTCATCCCACGCCAACGGAGGCAACCAACCTTTCGCCTTCGCCCGATGCCGCGCCTTCCGATCAGTTCCGGGAACCATCTGCAACTGCGCGAACAAGGACGTCACATCCCGTGCTCGACGAACCGCAATGTTGCGGGACTGTCCGAGGAACAACTCCGAAGTGCTGCCATTCTCCGGCCAACCCAGACGGCTGATCAGATCCGTCTGCGAATACCCGTTCGCCACCAACGCCTGCAATCGGCGGGTTGTGCCCAGGGCGGGGACGCGGTCCTGTCGCACAAACTCGACACCGGTACGCGGAACAGGGATTTGGAGGATGCGGTCGGCGGTAGCTTGGCGGACCTGTTTGCTCGGACCGTATCCGCGTTGCCCGTACAGCAGATGCTGGATGGTGCTGTGCGGGACGCCGAACTCCTCTTCGAGCCGTTTGTTCCCCACTCCTGCGTCACGCAGCTTGAGGATGTGCTCGCGTACAGGCTGGGCGTCGACCAGGTCGGGAGTCCAACGTCCGTAGGCGCGTTGCCGGCGGTGGTGTTGGGCGTAGTGCATTTCGCACATGCCGCGCGCTTTGACGGGCTTCCCGCATTGGCAGGTCATGCCGCCCCTGCTTCCACATGGCCTGACGTTCACGCGGAGTCGTACCCCCAACCACACCGTGCGGTTCACGGTTGTCCAACGCCCACTGCAAACACACCTCCCGGCGGTCACAGCCGGCGCAGATCCGTTTCGCGTCAGCGGTTTGCGTCACCCCGTAATGGGAGGGAAAGAACGCGTCCGGGTCTGAGGAGGCGCAGGGAGCGCCCTCATGCCAGGCCGGCGGTTTCGGCAGATCAGAAACATTCCGGTTGCGGTTCAACACATTCGCACCGGGGAACGTGTTCGACGACCCCAACGCCTGCTTCTTCTCGTCCAGGGTGTTGGATCTTCTGCCCTGATCCATTCGGGTGGTGGAGGGTTCGATGTGGAAGCCGTTACTCATGGGTGTATCTCCTGAGGATGTCTTGAGCGTCGTGATGGGCCAGGCAATTCGGGCATGGGATGATGTCGCCGGTGCGGTCTCCCCAGCGCATACGGACCATGTGGCCGTAGCCGAGATCGAAACCACACACCCGCAAATAGGGCGGCTCATGACGCCTCCTCGAAGAGGGATGGTTGGTCGTCAACTGCCGTGATCGACCAGCCATGGACGAACGCGCCAGGGAGTCCGCTGTCGAGCAGTCGGCCCGCGTCATCTGTCCCGTATGCGACGAGGCAGGACGGTGCGCCGCTGTTCGCCGCGGCCTTCGATCCATCGCGGTGGTGGAAGGTGAGCCGCCCTTCGAGGAACAGCACTGCGGTCGCCCGCCGCCACACCTGCGCCTGGAATCCGGCGGTCTCGGTGCGGGCGAAGATCAGTGCGGTGCCGGTGCCGTGGTTGGCGAGCCGGTCGAGCCACCGCCACACATTGGAGTAGGGCGGGTTGCACCACACGCGCCCTTCCCACGGCAGTGTGAGTCCGTCGTCGGGTAGTCGGTAGTGGTGGCGTGCGGTCGTCCAGTTCGCTTCTGCCGGTGCGGCGCACGGGTCGAGGTCGAACGGGCCGAGGGCGTCGAGGACGTGCGGTGGTGTCAGCCACACGTCGTCCCCGGTGGTGGCGCACTGATGCGATCCCATCGCCCGCCCGCTCACGACGCCTCCTGTGCGCCGAGTTCGTCGGCCAGGGTGGTTTGCGCCGCATCATGATCCGGGACAGACATGATCGCCTTCCCCTTCTCCTGCACCTCACGAGTCAGCGGCACCAGCACCGCAATCCCGGCAGTCTTCAGATCGACATTGCGGGTGGTCATCGCCCACTCGGCGAACTCCTTCGTCACCATCCCGCAGCCGTCACAGCCTCAGCCAGTTCGCGTTGCGCCCGCTGCGCCGGCGTCTGCTGACGGTTCCGGACCTCCTCCGACGACGCCACACCCTTCTTCGTGTCCGCCGCCAACGCTGCGACGATCGCCCTCCCCACGCCGCGGTCTCAGCGTTCTGCATCTCCGAGTCACGGGTGAAAGATGTGGGGCCGGGGATGGGTTCCCACGCGGTACCGATACCGGGACGCTCATCATCCGGCGTGCGGTAGGCGGCGGCGGTGAACGCGAGGAAGCTCTTGCCGCCAACCTCAAGAACTTCGTATCGCACCTGCTGGAGAGAGCCGGTGGGGTGCTGGTTGCGGAACTCAACAATTCGGGTCGCGACATCGACGTAGTCGAGGGGCCTTTGTAGTCGGGCATCAGAGGTCTGCTCCCGCCCTGGAGGGGATGACCTCGAACCCGTTGCCGTCAGCCTTGATCCAATCCCCGGAAGGGCAGTCACACCATCCACCCGTAGCTGGAGTTGGTGGGGTTTGGGGCGGACGATCATGCCGCCACACCACACGGCGATGTCGAGCATCGTGCGGTAGCGGTCAGACCACGAACCGCTGCTGGGAAGCTGTCTCACAGAGTTCACAGCGCACCACCGAAAGATCCGAGACGGCTGCTGCGTCGGCGGAACTCGCCCTCATCCTGGACCGTGACGTGGTACCGGGTGGTGGCGCGGGATTCCAGAACCTCCCGCAGTGAAGCGGCCTGCGCGAGGGTGGCGTGCACCTGGGCGCGCGCTGCGACCTCCGAGTGCTGGGTGGTCGTGAGGTTGCGGTCGTGCTCGATGAACGCGAGCATCCTCTCCGCTTCGGCGTAGTGCTTCTGCGCCGGGGTGACTTCCGGATTGATCAGGGCGTAGGCGATGCCGTTGGGCGACATCATGCATTCGCACTTGCCGACCCCGCACGCACCCCCGGATCGGTGCCGTGCGGGTCGATGCCGTGGCCGCACTCCGGGCACAGGACGACATCACGCCCTGTGAGCCGGAACAGTTCGTCCTGGCTAATGTCTTCGGTCATTGTTGTCTCCATGGGTCTTGTTGCCCGTAGGCAGGATTGGGGAACAGTTCTTCCGGCTCGACCGGGTCGTCCGGGAGAACATCTCCAGGTCCGGGTAGGTCGTAGGGGTATTGGGGGCCGCGCCACCGGAACCCGCCGGCAGCATGGGTGCGGTTCGACATGAACCTCACGCCGCCGCCTTCGCTCTCGCCACCAACTCGAACAGCCGCTCAGCCACCAGGCCTGCACGATCAACGGGGCCTGGGGTGGTCGGCGTCGGGCCAGGTGACGAACTCGGTGCGTCCGTTCACCCACGCCCAAAACAGGTGGAGGTCTGGGAGGTGTTGCACCCACATGTCGACACCGTCGATCTGGCGGTGCTCCGCGGCACTCATGACGCATCCCCGAAGTCGAGAGCCATCGTCTGATTACTGAGGCGTTTCGCAATCAGCTCGCAGTAACGCTCCTCAAGCTCGACACCGACCGCCTTACGGTTTTCGTTCGCCGCAGCAATCAACGTGGTGCCCGAACCGGCGAACGGGTCGAACACCGTTTCCGAGGCGTTCGTGAACAGGCGCACCCAGTCCTCCACCATTGGCAGCGGTTTCGCCGTCGGGTGACCGGTGTTCTGCACGACGGGGTACGTCCACACGCCAGCCTTGCCACCCCCGTTCCAGGCCGGTTTGGTGTCGGCGCGGTGTAGAAATGAAATCGCTTCCCAGCCTTGCCCGGGACGGTCGGCACTGATCTGCGGCATCGGGTTGGGCTTCACCCAGACACCGATGCGCAGCGAGCGCAACCCGACCGGCGGACCCTGGTCGAAGGCGAAAGCGTGCGCGTAATCAAGCGACGTGACCACCCAACTCGCCGAGACCCGCCCACACTCGGCGAGTACGGCCCGCAGGTCAGCGTCAGAGATCGCCGCGAACGTGACGGCCTTTATGCCATGACCAGCACCCCTGTTCGTCTTTGCCATTCCGTGTGTGCGTTCGGTGTACGGCGGATCCGTGATCACCACATCGACCGACCGATCTGCCATGTCTGCCATGACCTCTCGGCAGTCGCCGTGGTAGAGGGTGACCAGGTCGTCCTGGTAGTAGATGCTCATGGCTGGGCCTCCTGCGCTGCGAGGAACACCAGCACGTGATCGCGGGTGATCCATGGCGACGATTGCGGCTCCACCTTCAACACCCGACGCCCGTAGAAGTCGGTGAGGACCGCGCTACACCCGGCAGCCGAAACCTGCATCGAGGACATGAAGCCGTGCGTGAATGCCTCGGAAGCGAGGTCGGCTTCCACCTCCACGATGTCGCGTGCCGTCCGAAACGCCTGCATGTCAACGACGCTCACGGGTCACCTCCACCGCGCACGGCTCACACACCGTCACGTTCTTCCCCGCCCGCCCATCCGGGAACACCAGGTATTCGCGGACGTAGCCGATCAATGTGCCTACGGGGTAGTCGGTGCGGCATTTGGGGCACCAGCCGGCATAGCGGGCTTCCACTGCACCGCTGCTCACTGGTCGACCCCCTCGTCTTCGATGTCGTAGGAGCGCTGGAGGATTGAAAGCAGCGCGTACTCGACCGACTTCGAGTCCTGCTTGGCTGCGTAGTGCGCTATCTCTGCACGCAGCCAGAGGAGTTGCGCCTCCTTGCGCTGGTAGTACTTGTCGAGCTGGTTCTGGGTGTGTTGTGCGTCGGCGATCTGCTGCTGCACGATCGCGCCATACAGCTCGGACCCGAAGATGGTTTCGGCCCCGCTCACTGGTCGACCTCCTGGGTGGGCATGCAGAACCCGACCACCGTCATCAGCAACAGGACCGCGACGATCACGAACGCCACCAGTTCTTCCGGTCCGAGAGGTGGGAGGATCGCCCACACCCCCAACACAAGACACGCATACGCGGGAACCCAGATCGCGGCCTTCACGACGCCGCCCTCTCACCCGGAGCCGGCTGCGGCAGCGAGTTCCGCCACCGCACACACTCTTCGTGGTCGATAAAGTACTTGCCGCCCCCTCACGCAAGGTTCGGAACAGGATTCGCCCCTCGACATACTCGCGGCGAAGGGTCTTCTCGGAGACTCCCAGGATTTGGGCGGCCTCCTTCAGGGTGTACTGAAGGGGCTGAAGGTTTCTGTCGTTCATGACGCCTCCAAGGTTCTGGTGGGGATGGGGGTTCGCTTGAGCAGGGTGAGCAGCGCATCGATGTGCTGCCACAGTTGCGGGCGGGTGAGTTCGATGGCGTCGTCCTCACCCGGCGGAAAGATCACGAAGACGGGTTCCCCTGTGGCGGGAATGGTCGTGACGTGATGGGTACCCGTCAAGCCGTCGATGGGGATGGGCGGAACCTCATGCAGCGGAAGATCACTCATGCCGCACCGCCGATGATGCGTTGCAGGACGATCCGCCCCGACGGAGTCAGATCACCGTGGGCCACCAGATCATTGAGGGCAGTGCGCAGCCGACTCGACTTGAGTGCTTCGCGTGCGGCCAACACCATCCAGTACTCCGGCGACTCCTCCGGGTCGAACGGGCGTAGCGGAGACGACTGCTCCCACGCCTTACGCGCAGCCTCCACAGCAGGATCGGTGCTCATGCCGCACCGCCGATACGGTCCAGGTGGGAATCGTCCGGCCCAGGCCACACAATCCGCGACGACCGCTCCACAACCGCTGTCGCACCATACGATTCGATGAGCTTGGCCCTAGACTTCGCGGAGGACAACGACTTGTACTCGCGCTTAGTGGACGGCCAGTGGAAGCGTCGACTCCCGAACTGCGCGATATACCCCGGATCGGGGTCCCACCCCTCGGGTTCCCAGTCAGGGTTGGGGTACCCGAACTCCTCACCGGTGTCGTCGGTGTAGAAGGTCAGTGCCCCTTCGGGATAGCTCGTGATCGCAACTCGGTAGAGGTAGTAGCCGCCGCTGGGCTCACGCCAGTCCGGATCGGCCTCCTGCATTGCTCTGTACACGTCGCGTAGCTCGGCGAGCGTGAGAACCACTTCACCCCGGCCGGACGGGGACTCAACCGACAGGTACGCCAGGTCGAGGCCGCTCACCTCACCGAGCGATACGTGGACCTTCCTGTTTTCATCTGCTACTACAGGGACTGGATCTGCGTAGTGCGAGAAGGACATGAGTCAGACCGCCTCGGGGAAGGACTCGCGCGTCCAGGCCCCGCCTCTGGGCATCTGCAGCTTGGACGTGTTCCCACCACGGCGCCAGTGGTTCCAGGCCATCACGAAGTAACCAATGAGATCACGGTCGCTGACGTTGACTTTGCCTTCGCGGATACGATCGAGTCGGTCACGCAGGGCGAGAATGGGATTGCCGGACTGGAGCCCGGCGCCTGAGTAGAGTCCTTCGCTGAACTCGCGAGCCGCTTCGCCGTCGATCAGTCGGAACTGCAGCAGCACTGCAAGGGTCACGCTGGGTCGGCACTTGACGCGCCGGAGACGCTGACTGGCAAGGTCCTGAAGGATGGCCATCTCGACCGGGTGCTCGGCGGCCCAGGCGACTACCTCCGGGTTGCTGATCTTGCTTGCGACCTTCTGATCGCCGAAGAACGCCATACGCTGCCACTCCAGGTAGACCCGGATGCCGCCTGCGACGATCCTCGAATCAGTCGAACCAAGAAGCCCTTCGAGGACCAGTTGGTCGCCGGCCGTCCGGGTTGTCCCTTGATCCATCGTGCTTTGTGTGTCTGCGGGGAGCCCGCGTACAACCAGGAAAGGAATGGCCGGAAAGTTGTCGTCCATCCGGGCGAGTGCAGTCAGCCGGTGCTGCCCATCGAGGAGGACATCATCGATCGACCACTTGATGGCTTCTCCGTTGTACTTCCAGCGTCCGGAAGTCATCTCGGCCATGAGACGCACTACCTGTGACTCTTTGATCGGTCGGTTGTGTGTGTTCTTCGCGAGTACACGACGCGCCATCGCCGGGTCGACGAAGATGGTCGACGCCGACGGCTTCTGCGGTGTCACACCGACGGACGCGAGATGCTGGCTCTTACGGTGGAAGTCGCCTTCGGAAGTTTTCTGCCAGTTCGACATGGGCTATCCTTCTAGTTGTGTGATGACGCTGTTGAGTGCGTCGCGGACGCGGATCAGATCGCTGAGGTTGGACGCCTTGATCTGGTCCTTGTTCCTTTTCAGGCGGTCGTCGGCGGCGAGCCGGTTGACCGATTCGACAGCGCGCTTCAGGTTGAAAGTCGCGGAGTCGAAAGCATCTGTGATGGGCCGACGCTTCGGCGTGGCCGGTTGTGCCGGTGCGGGGGTCGGCGTGGGAGCGTTGAGTTCAGCGAGGGCGGCATCGGTGAAGCCGGGGGCGATCTCGACCGGCTCGGCCTCAACCTCGGCATCGATGTCGGGTTCCGGATCGATCCGGCGGCTGCCGATCTCGCTACGGATCGCCGCCGCGGTCGGCCTACCCCCGGTGGCCTCGTTGACCTTCGCCATAACATCCACGGCTTCAGCGGGGTCAAGGCCTGTCAGCTCCCGCGCCTGCCCCTCATTGGCCGGAAGTGCCGGTGTGTCACCAATTGGTGACGTCGCCATCTCCAGGGCGGCTTCCATGCCGTCAACAACGGTCGCCGCACTCATGAGGTCATAGGCCCGCTTACGGCTAAGGTTCCACCGGCTCTGGCAGTACACCTCGAACGACGCATACTCGTGCCGATAAAGGCGATCGTCACGGATCTTCGCCAGGGCGCGGCCTATCTCGATGAACGACTCGAGACCTCGCTCGATGACAGACTCTTGCTGCTCGAGGTCATCTCTCAGTGCTGACAACTGATCGGCAGCGGCGACCGGCTCGCCGGGCAGATAGCTCGGGTAGCTCATCGGTTCACTCCCTCTACTGGTTTGGTGACCGGGGCGGCTCCCCCCGCCCCGGCCTGCGCGGGCTCCTGCGAGAGGGAGGGGGCCTGCGCGCTCCCGCACCGGCAGCGGTCAGCACGGGAGTGATCTACGAAGTCGGCAACGAGTGCTCGGACAACCGACCGCGGGTGCTCGATCACGCGACCACCCGCCGTTGATTGCTATTACGTCCATTGCTAGCGGATGCGTGCTCCACGAAAAGGAGATGCAGAGGCACGTCGAGAGCCTCCGCGATGCGTTCGGCCAACTGCGGTGTGCACGTGGTCTTGTTCTCGGCGCAGAGGTGCCCAATGAAGCTCTTTGAGCATCCGGCATACCGCCCAAGCCTGGCCATCGAAAATCCGCGCTGGTTCATCAGTGCTCGGAGAGTGTCCCCGGATGTGAGTTTCATCCAACTGCCTTTCGGCCATCGTTTGTATGACGCCACTTCATCCTCCATGGTCAACGGGTTGGTGTCAACTGTCGATGGATAAAACATACGACACTGGTAGACGCTTACGCAAGTAATCACAGCGTTGTAGTTCCGCAGCCAGCGGATATGATGGCGTCCAACACTGGATGAAACGGTCAACGGCAAAACGCCAATTCCGGCCGTTGTGGGGTAGACGGATGGGTGAGCGAATGACTAGCGACGTTCATACTCGGACGGCAGGCTCTGAGTCGTGAGCAAATTGTGGGAGTTCGTCCAGGCCCACCTGGACAGGACGGGAGCATCCGAGGCGGCGTTCGCACGCCAGATCGGTAGCATCCCGCAGACTGTCAACTCGTGGAAGAAGCGCGGGTTGAAGCAGCTCCCCGAAGTCGCCACTCTCCGTGCGATCTCAGAGATCACCGGCGCCAACTACGCGGACATCATTTCGGCCGTACTAACTGACATCGGGTACATCGAGGACGGCGAGCTGCCTACGGAGGCGATTACACCGAACGACCATCGGCAGATCGCTTTAGCAGCTCACCTACTTGTCGAGGCGGTTCCGAATATCGACGAACTTGATATCCCATTCGAGGACGTCTTTACGTTCGTTGGACTGGTCGAGCAGTCCGCGGGACTTCTTGGGCGCACTGGTCTCCATCAGGTAGATGACGCGACGGCGCAGGAGATTGTGGCCGAAGCCCGGAAAGCCGCGAGCAAGTATCGGCGGCTAGCACGGAGGGTGGCGGCTTCGCTCACAGGTGATGACGCGTCGGCAGATCGCCGACCGTCCGAGAGCCTGGAGGATTCCGATGCCCTACCAACTGATTCGCCCGCGTCGCCGGGAGCACCGGGCGAAGCGAGTGAAGAGCAGAAGACCACAGCCGGCGGCAAGGTCACAGCCTTGCCTTCCCGGAATCAAGTCCCCAAACCTGAGCGGCCCGAGGATGCGAAGGCCGCCCGCAAGCGGAACCCACGGTTCAAACCCCAAGACCCTGACGAATCTCATTGATGTTATTCGAGGTCAGGGCCGTTTCTGTCAGAGGTGCATGTTCCTATTTCGGACATGAACTGGCATCCCTGGCGGTCAGCCCGCGATGACTACCCGCACATCGCGATCGACTGCACACAGCGACTCTCACCCGGAACGATGGGGCTCAACGGCGAGCGCACCATCTGGATTCACCGCGGCCTCACCCAAGCGGAGAGACGGTGCACCCTCACCCACGAGCTGCTGCACCGGGAGATGCCTGACGCTGATGAGGACACGATTGAGCGTGAGACGGCTCGCCGGCTGATCACACTCCCGCAGTTGGTGGACGCCTTCCGTTGGCTTCGTCACCCGTCACTGCCTGAGCTCGCTGAGCATCTGTGGGTGGACGAGCAGACGGCGTGGACGCGGATGCAACACCTGGACCCGATCGAGGTCGCCGAGATCGAAGCGGCGACCGAGGGTGACTGGTCGTGGAGTGACGTCGCATGACGGACGAAGAGAAGGCGATGCTCGACCTGGCCGGGCGGAGATGGAACTACGCCGGCAACCTCGAGCAGAAGGTGCGAGACGAGTTCGGCATCAGCCTCACCCGGTTCTGGCAGATTGTGAACCGCCTCCTGGACACTCAGGAAGCTTTAAGCTACTCACCGCAGGTGGTGAACCGTCTGCGGTGATTACGAACCCGGAGAACCCCATGAAACGCGCCATCGCCCTGGCAGCAGCAGCCCTCTTCACCACCACCCTCGGCGCAGGAGTAGCCGACGCCGCACCCCGCGACATCACCCCGACCATCGCCTTCCCCGGCGAACACGTCCGCTACTTCTTCTCCTCCGACACCCCACGCAACGACATCGCCTACTACGCGGCCGGCGGACGTCTCGTCGTCGCCAAAGATGTGGTGTTCCAGCCCACACTGATCAACATCGGGTCCGGGCCGCGCTACCACACCCACCGGGCGTTCACCTCACCCGGCCGTCAGCTCATCGGTTCGTCGATGCAGACGCGTGGATGGTCGGCGCAGTGTCAGGTGCAGTTGGATGGCCGGACTGTCGACTCGGCGTATGTGCCGGGTCGCCGATTCGCCAACGCCAACTGCTAGACGTCGGGAAGCGCGAGTAGTTTCTCGAGTTGCCCGAGGGCGGCGCGGGTGAGGTCGGTGGAGGTGTGCGCGTACTGCCGGTGCGACGTAGTGGTGGTGTGCCCCAAGATGGCCATTCGGGTGGCTTCCTCCACGCCGGCCTCCTGCAGGAGGGTGGCGACAGTGTGGCGGGCGGCGTGCTGATCCGGCGCGTCCTCCACCTTCCCCACTACCGCGGCTTGTACACACAGCTGCTTCCAAGCGAGGGTGTCGTCGCGGGGCTGGATGGCCGCCCCATCGTCCCGGGTGAACACCAACCCCTGCGACGGGTTGCCCTTCTGCTCCCACAATTCGGTGAGCGCAGCAACCACGGGCGGCAGCAAGGGCACCAGCCGACGCGACCCCGACGTCTTCGTGGGCACCAGGCACGCCGTCCAGTGCACCGGGGTGAAGGTGAAGGTGTCGGGGACGTCGAACGCTTCCCGCGGATACACGTCACCTTGCGGGCGAGGGCCTTTCTTCAACTTCAACCGGGCCAACTGCCACGAGATGTCAATGACACCCACACCGAGGTCGACACGATCCCAGGTGAGGCCCAAAGCTTCGGCTTGGCGGGCACCGGTCAGTAGGGCCAATGACCAGCGGGCTGCGTCTGTTGCGTCACGTGACGCCACATGCAGAAGCACTGCCCGTGCCTGCTCCACAGTGAGGGGAACGCGCTCCTCGGAGCGGGCCTGGGGGCGGTCCATACGCTCGCACGGGTTGTTGCCGATCTTCCCGTCTTTCACTGCATCCCCCAACGCTTTCGCCAACACTGAGTAGGCGGCTTGGGCGGTGCGGGTGGTGTGTGCGTCGGCGACGTGGTTGACCATGCGGCGAACATCAGTGGGGGTGAGCTTCCCCAGCTTCTTCGACCCGACATGCGGGATGAGTTGGTGTTTGATGGTGGACCGGTAGGTGGCGAGGGTGCGGGGTTTCAGGCGTGGCGCGGCGATCGTGTCCACCCAGTAGTCCAGCCACTGGGCGACGGTGATCTGGCCGGCGTTGGGGAGGATGCCGTTCGCGAGGTCTTTCCGCATGGCTGCGAGTTCGGCCACGGCGTCGGCGTATTTCTTGCGTCCACGTTGGTAGTACTTGCCGTCGGGGAGGAGGACTTGCGCCATCCACATGCCGTCGGCCCGTTGGTACAGTCCGCCTTCACCTTTCGCCCTACGGCGCTTCTTCGGGGGCATATCGGCTCACTTACGTTTGTACTTACGTTTACCCCAGTCTATGCGCTGTCTAGACAAACTCGTGAAAACTTCAGTTACCTGCAGGTATTCGCTCAGCCTTGACAGTAGACCCACCATGAGCATACCCCTAAACACAGCTTCCCAAGCTGAATACGCGGGTTCGATTCCCGTCATCGGCTCCAGGTCAGAGGGCATTTTCACTCCGACGCTTACGTTTAGACTTACGTGTATCTCGCAAAGTGAGGTCCAGTCCCCTCCGTCGCGAGTCTTCCAAACTAGCTACGCGGGTTCGATTCCCGTCACCCGCTCCAGGTCAGAGACCACACAGGCTCTCGACTACAGCCACGGTTACAGCCAAGGCATTCAAGTACAGCCATCCAGCACCACGCTGGGTGGCTGTACTTGTACATACACGTCGATGGAGAGCGGCATGAGCCTTCGTAATCAGTCGATGTGCTCCAGCGCGGTGTCGGCGAACCACCACCCGTCGCCGAACAACTCCCGCGCCCATGCCGTGGCGTGAGTGAACTCCACCCGGTGCAGTAGGTCGGGCACGCGTTCCTGGGCGATGATCTTCCCAGCCGCCTCGGCGTTCCCTAGTGAGGTCACCCGCACGCGGTCCCCTACCTTGAACTCAGGCATCGGTCCAGTCCTGTCGTACGAGCTTGCTGGGATCGTTGGGTACATACTCGCCAACCGTTTCGGGATGGCTGGTGGAGTTGGTGACGTAGAGGATGGGCCAGTCGGTTCCAGGTACGAAGTCCACGATTCGCCCAGTGTGGTCACCGACAACAGTCCGCACACGATCCCCTACCTTGAACTCAAGCATCGTTCCCCGCCCTCGCCTGTTCCAACCGCCATTCGTGTACGCAGATCATTGCGCCGGTGTGGAGATAGCCCGTGTTGCGGGCGTCGGCGTACACCTGCGCCTCAGCTTGGGCAGGGAACAGCTCCGCATTCAACGGGCAGTCGCGGCCAGACAGGACGTTGACGGAGAACTCGCGAGCCTCCCAGGTCCGATCGCCGTGGTCGGCGACACGAACCTCTGAGAAGGTGTCGGCGGGGTGGGCTTCACGCCGGTGTGCCGGGCGGAAGTTGCGGCATCCCTGCCCGGGAACCACGAGACACTCGTCCTTGAGCTCAGGCGCGCTCACGGCTCGACCTCACCAGAGGTGATGTACACGTCTCCGTCATGGAGGACGACACTCTCGGCTTCGCCGTAGTAGTAGCCGCCCGTAGGTTCAGACCACACGCCCATCTGCGCCCAGTCGATACAGGCGGTGGCATCCTGGGGCATCTGCTGCAGCTTGGCGATCAGTTCGGCTACGGTCATTCTCCTATTGTCCCAGGTTGTGGCCTATTTCTCCGGTGACACACCCACCCTTGCCGGGCAAGCCATTAAGATCCCCACATGGGTCAACTCACAGGCAACACCCGGCAATTCGGAACGTGCGCGTGTGGATCGCAGATCATCAGCCGCGAGGAGCGAACTCAGGTACGCGCTCGGCCCACAGTCTGGGGCCGCGCAGAGTGTCAGTCACCTCCGCTGACCTGCGGAGTGCGCAACGGTGGCAGGGAAAGTCAATGGCTGAGCGCACTCGCGAATGGTCCGGTGCCCACGCTATTCAAGGACATCCAGGAGGGTGACTTTGTGTTTGCCAAGGGCCGCTGGCGGCAGGTCACATCACGTACTGTCACAGAGCTCACCCTTGGCCTCGATCAGGTATCACTGAGTGAGTTGGTGGACGTGAATGCGGAGCGGGAGATTCTGCGTCCGTCCTGAACCAGTCCGTCCAGTCCGCACTTTGATCCGACTTTGGGGACACCAACAGACTGGCGTCTCCCCCAAAGTCCTCCACCAGTCGCCGGCATTCGGGGCAGTCCGGATCGTAGGGTGGTCGGTAGATGCGGATGCGTGGAGTCATGAGCCTTGGACGCAGCCGCGGGGTGGCGGGGTTCCCCTCAACGCAAAGAAAACGCCCCACCCTCACGAAGAGGATGGGGCGTTCAAGGTTGTCCAAGTTCAGAGCGGGTGTCGCATCATGACGCTCTGCGATCGGGTTCCCAGTGTTTCCTATCAGTGGCCGGCGCATCGCGCTCCGACGATCAGTGTGTGTTCCTGAACCTCACCCGCTCTGAACTTGTGAGATAACAGTAGCATCGACTTCTGTTGCAGCGCAACACATTTCACGAAACCCGTATGATCACCTGGTGACCGATCGGGACGTACTACGCGCCGCAGCCGAAGCCATACGCGCACAGATGCGCCGCCAGCAAGCCGAAATGACACAAGCCACCGACGGCGGATGGACACCACCCGACCCCGACCTACTCGCACTCGCCGTCGAATGCGACGACGTGGTCTACTCCCAGCGCGCCGAGGCCCCGGACCTCACCGACCGGCTCGCCGCGGTACTCGGCGACGCCTGGGAGCCGTGACAGCGGTGTCCCGATTCCGGTTATGGGCGGGGGTCAGCCCCGACCGACGATCATGTACTGGCCTGTGGTGAAAGTGCTGACGACCTCCACCCACTCCCACTGATCGGTGAGCACGAGGGTCGGCACACCGTCGATGCCGATCGGCGCGGACACGGTGACCGCGTTGGCTGAGGCGTCGATCTTCTTGATAGTGAAGCGATACCCAGCCGATCCGGTGTTCGGCAGTGAGATCGTGAACGCTCCACCACTGGCATCGCACATGTTGAACGGCGCGGTGTTGGTGGTGATGTTGTAGGTACCGGATCGATTGCCGAGCCCGGTACGGAATCCGCCTGTGAGAGCGACCGCCCCCGAGGTCGTGATCGGATACGCACCACCAGCAGTGCGAAGTCCAAGGCTGGACAGGACGGTGCCGAGGTCGTCTGTTGCGGACGGCTTCGTGCCGAGCGCGGACGTGCCGAAGAATCCCACCTCGGCCATCGACTTCGCCCCGGTGATCGTCTGGTCGGTATCGAGCGTGACGCCTGCTGCGCCACCGGATTCGACTTCGGCCCAGTCGGTGCCGTCCCATCGCTGCAACTGGTCGTCGCCCTGGTCGTACTCGACGCCACCTATGCGGGCCGCACCAGTCACGTCGAGGGACACCAGGGCGCGAGTTCCAACGAGATCGCCGGGGCCGTGGACGGTGACCGAGCCCGGCTTGTACTCGCCGCTGCCGTTGACATCGGCGGCGTGTACCGCGTAGGACGTCCCCGCTTCTCCGAATATCTCGATGGTCCCCTGGGTGAGGTCCACGATCACGTCTGACGCGAGGCTCGACACCTCCACGCCCTTGGCTGTGGTGTGAATCTCGGGGTCGATGATGCGTGTACCAGTGCTGCCGCAGCGCGCGAGAACACCGTTGTTGGTGCCGTAGTAGCGCGGTCGTAGAATGCGATACCCGTAGTCGCCCGCGTAGGTGGTGTTGCCGTGTGACCAGCCCGACGAGTCGCCGCCGACCACGGTGTCATCGACCGAGTAGATGTCGCGTGACCGCAGTCCGTGGGTCTGGTAGGACACCCCAGCGGGGCGGTACGACCGGCACGACCGCGACCCACACCGCGCCGACGCCACGTAGTTGGCGACGTGTCGTGTCCCGTAGGCGACGCTACGGGTGAACTCGCCATCGACGCAGTGAGTCATGCGCCCGATGTACCCGTGCCCTGATCCTGTCTGGAATGGGTTTCGCCCCTCGATGTCGATGGTTCGCGGGCGCAGGCACTTGTTGAAGTTGACGATGTGGTTCTCCCACCCCTCGGCGCGCACGTTCTCCACTCGGGGGTCCACGCAGGCGTAGAAGTAGAACAGGTGACCGCCTGAGGTCTCGATGTCCCCGGTGTACATGCCGTCGGGGTTGGTGTCGATGATGAGTCCGATGTTCTTGACGACCGGACGGACCGGGGTCGAGATGCGTTGCAGCGTGGGGACCACGGAGAAGTTGGCCTGGTACTGGTGGCTGAGGGGGATGCGGAGGCGCACGGTTCCTGTGGACGGCGTGATCGACTGCACGATGTTGACCTCGCCGCGTCCGACCCACGAGGCGTTCGCGCCAGTGTCCCACCGGGCGACGGGGTATCGGTCACGGACGATGACCAGGTCGTCGGTTGAGAACCCGTTCGATCCTGAGAAAGGGTTCGTGATTACCTCGGTAGCTCCACGGGCGAACCCCGAGCTGCTGAGATCAACCTCAGGGCCGACGGTGGACGACCACGAGATAAAGGGGCTGGCCACCGACAGGTCGCCGGAGTCCATCGTTTTCGTCACAACCCGTGCGCCATTGAAGTCGAGCGTGAGTGACTTACCGGTGATCGACAAGGGGTCGAGGCGGTAGGTCTTGGTGGCATCGAAGACGATCGTCGAACCGTCAGGCACGGCAGCGATGAGATCAGTCAACGCGGCGGTGTCATTAGTGCCACTCCCCGAGTTGGCATCACCCCCGGCCCAGTCACCCACGAGACCGTGCTCGCCGACGAAGAACACGCCCCCCACGCGCGGAGCATAAGTTTCCTCAGCTACCTCTTGTGTGAGGAAGCCTGTGGTGCCTGCTGCGACACGGGCATCGACCGCGGCACGGGAGGCAGACCCCTCGGCGGTGATCTTCGATGCCACCGCCGAATCCGGTACCGCACCTGCCGTCACGTCCTCCAGGATTTGGGCTGCCTCATCACGGGCCGTGCGGGTCTCGTCCCGCAGGGTGGCGACAGCGTTCACCACGGCTGGGGTGTAGGCGTCGGGGTCGTAGTCCTCGATCAACTCCTGCAGCGTGTGCGAACCTTCTGTCAGGACAACCGAATACCACTTCGACCGGTAATCCTTCGCCCCGAAGATCGCCTTCTGCACCTGGTACGGACCCTCAGGGAGCAACCCCGAGTCGTAGAAACCAGGGGCGGACGGGTGCGTGGGCGGGTTGATGGGGATGACGGTGGGCGCCGAGTACACGGTCACCCCAGCGTTGTTGCGGTCCACCGGCACCCGAATCCACAGTTTCGAATCCCGCGGCGGGAACCCCCCATCGGGGAGCTGATACACACCAGTCAAACGTCCGGACATGAACTTCCTTTCGAACAGGAGGGGGGGTACCGCAGACGGGCGCCTTATGCGGGGGTGATGTTGATCCAGCAGCCAGACACTGACTGAGGTCCGCCATTCGAGGCATGCCACATGGTGAGTTGGTCGCCTGCGGCGACGGTCAACGACACTGTGCCGGTGAGTCCGACGCTGCCGACGTCGACACCGTTGCGTTGGATTTTGATGTTGCCGTTACCAGTCGCCGACCAGGTGAGGGTGACGTTCCCGGCGCCCTTCACGACGAGCGCATTGTTGGTGACCGTCGCCGGATAGGTGGGGTCAGAGGTGAACCCGGTCACCTGCACATACGGGAGGAACGAGTTCGATACTGACCCGTTCTGCATGCGTTGACGGGTGAACGTGACGAGGGTGGCGGTCGCGGCACTCGATGTTGCAGCACTGTTGGTGCCGGTCAGGGTGTGGCGGGGTCGGGATGTGGCTGTGCCAGTGACAGTCACAGTGTTGGCGGCGGCGAGCTGGGGGCGCAGGTCTGCGGTGTCGGCGACATTAATGGTTTGCAGTGCCGCCAGCGTGTAGCGTGCCCGCGCCGTACCGGTTTGGTCGGCAGCCACCGTTTGAGAAGCGGCTAACGGTACGCGTAGGCCACCCAGTTCGGTGGCCTGCCCCACGGTGGTGGTTTGGGTGGCGGAGATGGTGTGTCGTACCCTCACCACCGCCACAGACGTCACCTCGAACGTTTGGGAGGCATCCGCATTCACCGATCCCACCGATGGCACTGACGATGCTGTCGGCGCCACCACCATGTCTTGTGCTGCATCCAGCTCAATGCGTGGGCGGGTGACGACAGGTTGGGTGATGGTGATGTCTTGTGTGGCGGTCAGGGTGTAGAGAGTTGCCGTCGACGCTGCAGGGGTGACAGTGGTCGCTTGTGTAGCGTCGAGTGTGTAGCGGGCGCGGCCATCGCTGCTGGTGTCGGTGGTGATGGTGTTGGTTGCGGTCAGGGTGTAACGGGCACGCACCACACCCACACCAGCCACCACACCCGAACCGGTACCGGCTATGCCGACACCGAGTTTCCCGGACTGCCCCACCTGGACGGATTGCTCCGCATAGTCCACGCAGAGTCGGGCGTACACCACACCCGCAGCGGTGACGGTGATGGTGTTGCCGGACATCAACCGTTCTTTGGTGCGGGGCCGGCGGGTCCGATAGTGCGGGGCCGTCGGCAACCTCACCCCAGTGTGCCGGGCTTCCGGTACCACCACCCGCGTGTGGGGTGCAGCAGGTAGCACCACACCCACCCGCGGAACCGGTACCGCCGTAAACAGGTAGGGACGGTTGGGGACTGCCGTCACCACCCTGCCTGCCAGAACGATCATCTACGTGATGGTGATCGTGGGGGTGACGTCGATGGTGGCGTTCGCACTGACTGTGGTGGAGGGGATGGACAGTTTGTCCAAATAGGTGCCGGAGGTTTGCGCCGAGTACACGCCGGCCGCGACGACGGTGGTGGCGGGCACGTTGATCGACACCTTCGACCCGGTCATGGAACCCGACGCCGGAGTCCCCCAGGTCGTCTGCTGGCGGGCATACGCGGGGGTACCGCCCGACACCTCGGATGCGCCGGTGCTGCCGGGGTCGGCGGTGTGCAGGGAAATCCACGTTCCCTGCGCTGCATACGCATTGAGCAGGGCGGTTTTCATCGCGTTGGTGGCGAGTGCCATGTCATTCTCCTAGGTTGTAGTTGATGTCGAGGTGGAGGGTTTGTTCGGCGGTGAGGTCGACGTGTTCCCGCCCGTGATCGTCGATCCAATGTCGGGTGCCGTTGTCGTCGGTCCACTCAGACACGGCGGACTGCTTTCCCGTAGTAGAGGGGATATTCCTGGGTGGGGGTTTCGGGCATCGACACCGTGAGCAGGAAGTGGGTGGCCCGCCCGATGATGGGGGCCAGCGTTTCCTGTTGCACCACATAGTCGATGGAGGGTGGTTCCACCACGCCGGGGATGGAGATGATGGGGGTGGTGGCGTTCCGGACGGGGTCGCCTTCGAAAAAGTAGAGGGTCGATGCTGCACCGACCGGCCACGATGTGATGTTGCCGGAGGTGGCGTCGATGGGGTCGAGGGAGAAAACCAGGTCACTGTTCTGGTAGAGGGGGATTTCCGCTTTCGTTCCCTCCCATCCGAGGGTGACGGTGGTCATGGTGTCTCCTGTTCTGTGAGTTCATATCCGAGTGCCGCCAAAGCATCAGCGTGGGTGGCGAGGTCGGGGTTGATGGTCATCGCGAACGACTTCGAGTCAGTCGACAGGATCGGGGTCAAACCGTTGGCGGGGTCACCGTCGTAGTCGATGACCTGGCCACGCTCATCCGACAGGAACACCGACACATCCGGTTTCAGATGCGACCGCGAGACGGGAACCTGCATTCCCATGCTGGTGAGAATCGAAGTCATGTCAGGCACTTCCACCACCAACACCAACAGGAACCCATCCTCCGTGGAGTACAGGTTCGTGATCGGCGGCATATGCGGAAGAGCTTCAGCCACAAGGGTTGCTGGTTTCATACTCATCTCCAGAAGATCCAGATCACACCGGTAGCGCCGATACCGCCAGCGCCGAATGAGCCGGTACCGCCGTTCGAACCACCACCACCGCCACCACCACCGCCGGGATAGCCGCCCGGGCCGCCAGCTCCGCCGCTGTAGTTGAGGAAGCTGACACGGCCACCACCACCACCGCCACCACCACCGGCGCCGCCACACTTCGTTTGAGTTGCCGGCGACACGTTCGCGCCTGCACCACCGGGTCCACCGTTACCGCTAGGCGCACCTGCCCCCGCAGTCCCACCAGCGCCGAGAGGCGTTGACCCGCCCGCCAAACCATTCGTGCCGGAGTCTGCTAGTGTCCTGAGTCATTAATTCGTGTGCAGTAGTGGGCGATGGAGTCGAGGATCTGGTCAGCGGTCTTGACCCACACGTAGGGGCGGGGGTTGTCGTTCCAGGTCTCGATCCACGCTCTGATGTCGGCATTGAGTGCTCGTACGGTGCGGTGGGTGGAGCGTTGGAGTTTCTTGGTGGTCAGTTCGGCGAACCAGCGTTCGACGAGGTTCATCCAGGATGAGCTGGTGGGGGTGAAGTGGACAACAAACCGCGGGTGCGCGGTCAGCCATCGCTTGACCGCGGGTGTCTTGTGGGTGGAGGCATTGTCCATGACCAGGTGGACGTCGAGCTCGTCGGGTACCTCGGCGTCGATCTTGCGGAGGAATCCGATGAATTCCGTTGCGCGATGCCGTGAGTGAAGCGAACCGATGACTTTGCCCGACGCGATGTCCAACGCCGCGTACAGGCTGGAGGTGCCGTTGCGCACGTAGTCGTGGCTGGCCCGTTGCGGGGTGCCCGGGAGCATGGGAAAGATCGGCTGGGTGCGATCGAGCGCTTGGATCTGGGTCTTCTCGTCAACGCAGAGCACCAGGGCACGTTCGGGTGGGTTCATGTAGAGCCCGACGACGTCGCGGACCTTTTCGGTGAACATGGGATCTTTCGACAGCTTCCACGAATCCTGTTTGTGTGGAGCCAATCCGAACGCTCTCCATACACGCGAAACAGTTGACTGCGACATGTCGAGATGCTCAGCCATCGACCGAGTCGACCAGTGTGTCGCATTCTTCGGAGTGGTCTCGAGAGTTGCGGTGATCAGGTCTTTGATCTGCTCGTCGCCGACGGTTCGAGGTCGCCCGGGCCGGGGTTCGTCGAGCAACCCCTCGCAGCGGTGCTCGACGAACCGGCCTCGCCATCGCCGCACGGTACCTCGGTTGAGGCCGAGTCGTTGTGCCACTTCGGTATTCGACCCGCCATCTGCGGCAGCGAGAACGATTCGTGATCGCATCGCCAAACCCGAGGCCGTCGTTCGCCGACGCGCCCACCCTTCGAGCTCACGGCGCTCGTCATCGGTCAGAACAATATCCACTGCTCGCGGACCCCGGGTTGCCATTCCCCAGTCTATCAACCGAATGACAATTAATGACTCAGGACACTAGACCACCACCGCCGCCGTTCCCCGGCAGGGATGTGGTGGGTGAATAGCCGAACGATGTCGAGATCCCACCCTGCCCTGGGGTCGTGGTGATATGGGTGCCGAAACTGGACGGATTGCCATTCGTGCCAACGACGTAAGGCGTACTCGAATCCACTGATTCGGGGTCGAGTTGCTGGAAAATGTATCCACCGCCGAGGCCGCCAGCTGCGCGGGTGGTGGTACTGGAGGTGCCGTCCGAACCGTTCTTCCCACATCCGATGAGACCCACGATCAGTTCGGTGATGTTTTCAGGTTTCGTCCACGTACCCGACGTGACCTTGGTTTCCACGTTGTAGCCGTTGAGGACGGCGTCAGCGATGGCCTGGATCGTGTACTGAACCTCTTGCGGATCACCAACCGAACCGCCACCAAACCAGCCATTGAAAATGCCGTTGATGATCGACGCAATGTTCGCCGTCGCCGCATGAGCCAACAACCGGATCACATCAACCGGCTCACCCATATGCTTAAACTTCGGATTGAACTGGTTGTACGCGTAGTCATCCCAGAACGCCTGATCCGCATTCGCGAACTGCGACAGGCCTGACGTGGCACCGTTCGGGCGGTTCGCGGGCAGGAAGTATTTGCCCGGTACACCAGCACCGGGCTGATCTGGAGCTGTAATGGCTAACTCACCCCTTCGATCATGCGGGCCAACCGCTTAGCGTGGCCACCACCGTCGTAGTCCGTGGAATGCGCAGTGCCGAGATAGTTGCGGATGTCCTCCCCGCACGCGCGAAATCGGGCCAGCGGAACGGATTCCACCACGGCTGCGCCACCGCCAGACGTTCAGCGGTCTTGAACGCCCAGGCGCGGGCGGCCTCGGGTGTGCGCACCGACATCCACCCGGTTAGGTCGGCGACCGTGCGCAGCGGTGAACCTAGCGGCAGGTCGGCGATCGGATCACCCGGCGCCCACTCGGTGAACCGAGGCCGCGGGACGTGCAGCGCCCCGGCGATCCCGGACCGGCCGTGATGCACCGGCGTGTGCGGGTCGCCCAGCGTCGCGACGGCGAGCACCTGATGGCGAGGCCGCCGAGGCAGGATGTCGCGCGCGTACTTCACTGCGACCGCCGCGCCCGCACTGTAGCCGCCGACGACCACGAGTTCGCGGGATTCGGTGACAGCTCGATCCAACGCTGCCGCGCCGATCGCTTTCGACTCCTCATACGACAGGTCGCCCATGCCGGTCGCCGGGCCGAAGTCGGCCGGGTACGGCACATACGTGAACTTCACCTTGCGGGGTCGAGCGCGCGGCGCAGCGCCTCCGACGCGGGGGAGCCGCCGCGGGGTGCCCAAGTTCCGTCGACCCAGAGAAGTTCGATCATGACCGTCCTGCCCACCATGCTCGGATCTCGTCGCGCCACACTTGCCATGGCCGGCGGAAGTCGCCTGCCGCCAACGGTCACGGCGGGTCTTGTACTGCAACACCAGCAGCATCACCAGGAGCGCGAGCATCATCACGCGCCACCCGAGTACAGGATGAATCGAATCCACGCCCGCCCCGGATAGTCAGTACCCGCCCACACTGACGCCGAGATCTGGAGAAAGACCAGCGACATCAGGGTCGACTTGCCTAGGTAGATGAGTGACACCCGCTCCTTCCACCAGTACTGCCATGCGGCGTAGCAGATGGTGTAGACGGTGGCCAGCACGGCGAGCACCACAAGTGCCCAGTCGGCTATCAGCTCCACTAGTTCAGCCTTCCGAAGATCAGCTCGGCCCAGTGGTTGCGTTCCAACTGGTCACGAAGCTCCCGCTGTACCGGCCGCGCCCGTTCGGCGAGCCGTGCGCTTTCGGACCGGGCTTCTTCGGCCGATCGCGCGTTTCGCTTCGAGCGCGCATCAACTTCGTGCGCGCTCGCCCCCTTGGTCTTGAATCCCCACATCAGTTGGACTCCAAGCTCTCTCGCAGTGCCTTCGACTGGCTCGCGATGAGCTGGCCGGCGACATTCCACTCGGCCATCGTCTGCGCGTTGCGCGCGTTGGTCTCGAGGAGGTCGGCGATGGTCTTGGCGTCGCGCTCGGCCGCGGTCTTGTAGATCGAGATCTCCGATCCCCATACGATCCAGCCACGGGCGAAGGCGATACCGAGCACGAGCGCCATGCCGACGACGACCCCCACCACGCCGATGTCACTCAGCGCGGCGGGGTTCATCCAAGCGCTGGCGCTCGAGGTCACGGTCATCGGCCGAGGTTGACTTCGCGCTCGACGCCGTCAGCGGGAAGCTCAATACCTGCCAACACCTTCGGTGTGACCTGCGGGCGGGTGAACAGGAATCCGAGAGCAATCGTGGAGACCGCGAGGATGGCGCCCTGTTGCTGCTCGCTGAGGTTCAAGCCGAACGCAACGACCAGCGGCACCGCGGTCTGAACGACCGCGACGAGCGCCGGGTACACGCTCTCCTTCACCGAGATCACCACGAGCAGACCGAGCACCGCGTTGACCGCGGCCATGAACACGCCCTGAGTCTCGGTGGGGATGTTGAACCCGAACGTGGTCAGCAGAACCAGGATGGCTGAGACGAGGGAGGTCCAGGCGGCGGGCTCGCGGCCGAGGACAAGACGAGGGGTGGGTACAGACATGACGAGAACTCCTTCTGTGGGTGCGGCTCAGGCCGCGATGAGGTCGACTGCTTCGACGGCCAGCGGGATGCCGGCCGCGTTGACGAGAGTGAGATCCTTCGCGGCGTCGCCGATCTTCTTCACCGCGCCTGAGGGGTCCCACTCGAGGACGCCGTGCTCGAACGCCTGACGCTTGCCGCCCGTGCCGTTCGAGATCTCGTCCGACGTCGGCCAGCCGAGCGGGCCCTTCTCGTAGCCCTCGAGCGCCCAGCGCTGGCCGATGACGCCCTTCACGACGTGGTGGTCCTTGCCGTCCTTGCGGTAGAGCACGCCACCCTGGAACGCCATGACTGCGCCGTCGGCGAGCTTGGTGAAGTCGCGCACCGGGAAGCCGAGTTCGCCGGTCTCCCACTTGCGCTCGGCGTACGCCTCGAACAGGCCGCCGTGCGGGATGGCGTGCGCGCCGGTCGCCGGGTGAAAGTAGATGTGCGCGTTCTCGTACTCGACGAACCGGCCCTTACCGTCGCGGCCGACCTTGCGCTCACCCCCGGCGCCGGGCTTCGCCTTACGGACGCCGACCCACGGATTCTCCTTGGCCTCGAGCTCGATCATGTTCATGACCACGAGCGGCTTATCCGGTGCCTGGAGGAGCCGCTGACGGAACAGCTTCATGTCGAGGTTCCCGGGGTCCCACTTGCCCTGGATCGCGCCGTACTCCTTGTGCGCGACGACCTTGTTCCACGGGTTGCCGAGGCGCTTGTTGATGGCCCGGACGACCTTCAGGTATGCGCCGTACTGGGCCTCCGACCATGCCGCGGTGCCGTTGTGTGCGGCCT
>NZ_FNLM01000024.1 GCF_900105725.1 Gordonia westfalica | reverse complement strand
CCGAACTGCGCGATATACCCCGATCGGGGTCCCACCCCTCGGGTTCCCAGTCAGGGTTGGGGTACCCGAACTCCTCACCGGTGTCGTCGGTGTAGAAGGTCAGTGCCCTTCGGGATAGCTCGTGATCGCAACTCGGTAGAGGTAGTAGCCGCCGCTGGGCTCACGCCAGTCCGGATCGGCCTCCTGCATTGCTCTGTACACGTCGCGTAGCTCGGCGAGCGTGAGAACCACTTCACCCGGCCGGACGGGGACTCAACCGACAGGTACGCCAGGTCGAGGCCGCTCACTCACCGAGCGATACGTGGACCTTCCTGTTTTCATCTGCTACTACAGGACTGGATCTGCGTAGTGCGAGAAGGACATGAGTCAGACCGCCTCGGGAAGGACTCGCGCGTCCAGGCCCCGCCTCTGGCATCTGCAGCTTGGACGTGTTCCCACACGGCGCCAGTGGTTCCAGGCCATCACGAAGTAACCAATGAGATCACGGTCGCTGACGTTGACTTTGCCTTCGCGGATACGATCGAGTCGGTCACGCAGGGCGAGAATGGGATTGCCGGACTGGAGCCCGGCGCCTGAGTAGAGTCCTTCGCTGAACTCGCGAGCCGCTTCGCCGTCGATCAGTCGGAACTGCAGCAGCACTGCAAGGGTCACGCTGGGTCGGCACTTGACGCGCCGGAGACGCTGACTGGCAAGGTCCTGAAGGATGGCCATCTCGACCGGGTGCTCGGCGGCCCAGGCGACTACCTCCGGGTTGCTGATCTTGCTTGCGACCTTCTGATCGCCGAAGAACGCCATACGCTGCCACTCCAGGTAGACCCGGATGCCGCCTGCGACGATCCTCGAATCAGTCGAACCAAGAAGCCCTTCGAGGACCAGTTGGTCGCCGGCCGTCCGGGTTGTCCCTTGATCCATCGTGCTTTGTGTGTCTGCGGGAGCCCGCGTACAACCAGGAAAGGAATGGCCGGAAAGTTGTCGTCCATCCGGGCGAGTGCAGTCAGCCGGTGCTGCCCATCGAGGAGGACATCATCGATCGACCACTTGATGGCTTCTCCGTTGTACTTCCAGCGTCCGGAAGTCATCTCGGCCATGAGACGCACTACCTGTGACTCTTTGATCGGTCGGTTGTGTGTGTTCTTCGCGAGTACACGACGCGCCATCGCCGGGTCGACGAAGATGGTCGACGCCGACGGCTTCTGCGGTGTCACACCGACGGACGCGAGATGCTGGCTCTTACGGTGGAAGTCGCCTTCGGAAGTTTTCTGCCAGTTCGACATGGGCTATCCTTCTAGTTGTGTGATGACGCTGTTGAGTGCGTCGCGGACGCGGATCAGATCGCTGAGGTTGGACGCCTTGATCTGGTCCTTGTTCCTTTTCAGGCGGTCGTCGGCGGCGAGCCGGTTGACCGATTCGACAGCGCGCTTCAGGTTGAAAGTCGCGGAGTCGAAAGCATCTGTGATGGGCCGACGCTTCGGCGTGGCCGGTTGTGCCGGTGCGGGGGTCGGCGTGGGAGCGTTGAGTTCAGCGAGGGCGGCATCGGTGAAGCCGGGGGCGATCTCGACCGGCTCGGCCTCAACCTCGGCATCGATGTCGGGTTCCGGATCGATCCGGCGGCTGCCGATCTCGCTACGGATCGCCGCCGCGGTCGGCCTACCCCGGTGGCCTCGTTGACCTTCGCCATAACATCCACGGCTTCAGCGGGGTCAAGGCCTGTCAGCTCCCGCGCCTGCCCCTCATTGGCCGGAAGTGCCGGTGTGTCACCAATTGGTGACGTCGCCATCTCCAGGGCGGCTTCCATGCCGTCAACAACGGTCGCCGCACTCATGAGGTCATAGGCCCGCTTACGGCTAAGGTTCCACCGGCTCTGGCAGTACACCTCGAACGACGCATACTCGTGCCGATAAAGGCGATCGTCACGGATCTTCGCCAGGGCGCGGCCTATCTCGATGAACGACTCGAGACCTCGCTCGATGACAGACTCTTGCTGCTCGAGGTCATCTCTCAGTGCTGACAACTGATCGGCAGCGGCGACCGGCTCGCCGGGCAGATAGCTCGGGTAGCTCATCGGTTCACTCCTCTACTGGTTTGGTGACCGGGGCGGCTCCCCCGCCCCGGCCTGCGCGGGCTCCTGCGAGAGGGAGGGGCCTGCGCGCTCCCGCACCGGCAGCGGTCAGCACGGGAGTGATCTACGAAGTCGGCAACGAGTGCTCGGACAACCGACCGCGGGTGCTCGATCACGCGACCACCCGCCGTTGATTGCTATTACGTCCATTGCTAGCGGATGCGTGCTCCACGAAAAGGAGATGCAGAGGCACGTCGAGAGCCTCCGCGATGCGTTCGGCCAACTGCGGTGTGCACGTGGTCTTGTTCTCGGCGCAGAGGTGCCCAATGAAGCTCTTTGAGCATCCGGCATACCGCCCAAGCCTGGCCATCGAAAATCCGCGCTGGTTCATCAGTGCTCGGAGAGTGTCCCCGGATGTGAGTTTCATCCAACTGCCTTTCGGCCATCGTTTGTATGACGCCACTTCATCCTCCATGGTCAACGGGTTGGTGTCAACTGTCGATGGATAAAACATACGACACTGGTAGACGCTTACGCAAGTAATCACAGCGTTGTAGTTCCGCAGCCAGCGGATATGATGGCGTCCAACACTGGATGAAACGGTCAACGGCAAAACGCCAATTCCGGCCGTTGTGGGGTAGACGGATGGGTGAGCGAATGACTAGCGACGTTCATACTCGGACGGCAGGCTCTGAGTCGTGAGCAAATTGTGGAGTTCGTCCAGGCCCACCTGGACAGGACGGGAGCATCCGAGGCGGCGTTCGCACGCCAGATCGGTAGCATCCCGCAGACTGTCAACTCGTGGAAGAAGCGCGGGTTGAAGCAGCTCCCGAAGTCGCCACTCTCCGTGCGATCTCAGAGATCACCGGCGCCAACTACGCGGACATCATTTCGGCCGTACTAACTGACATCGGGTACATCGAGGACGGCGAGCTGCCTACGGAGGCGATTACACCGAACGACCATCGGCAGATCGCTTTAGCAGCTCACCTACTTGTCGAGGCGGTTCCGAATATCGACGAACTTGATATCCCATTCGAGGACGTCTTTACGTTCGTTGGACTGGTCGAGCAGTCCGCGGGACTTCTTGGGCGCACTGGTCTCCATCAGGTAGATGACGCGACGGCGCAGGAGATTGTGGCCGAAGCCCGGAAAGCCGCGAGCAAGTATCGGCGGCTAGCACGGAGGGTGGCGGCTTCGCTCACAGGTGATGACGCGTCGGCAGATCGCCGACCGTCCGAGAGCCTGGAGGATTCCGATGCCCTACCAACTGATTCGCCCGCGTCGCCGGAGCACCGGGCGAAGCGAGTGAAGAGCAGAAGACCACAGCCGGCGGCAAGGTCACAGCCTTGCCTTCCCGGAATCAAGTCCCCAAACCTGAGCGGCCCGAGGATGCGAAGGCCGCCCGCAAGCGGAACCCACGGTTCAAACCCCAAGACCCTGACGAATCTCATTGATGTTATTCGAGGTCAGGGCCGTTTCTGTCAGAGGTGCATGTTCCTATTTCGGACATGAACTGGCATCCCTGGCGGTCAGCCCGCGATGACTACCCGCACATCGCGATCGACTGCACACAGCGACTCTCACCCGGAACGATGGGGCTCAACGGCGAGCGCACCATCTGGATTCACCGCGGCCTCACCCAAGCGGAGAGACGGTGCACCCTCACCCACGAGCTGCTGCACCGGGAGATGCCTGACGCTGATGAGGACACGATTGAGCGTGAGACGGCTCGCCGGCTGATCACACTCCCGCAGTTGGTGGACGCCTTCCGTTGGCTTCGTCACCCGTCACTGCCTGAGCTCGCTGAGCATCTGTGGGTGGACGAGCAGACGGCGTGGACGCGGATGCAACACCTGGACCCGATCGAGGTCGCCGAGATCGAAGCGGCGACCGAGGGTGACTGGTCGTGGAGTGACGTCGCATGACGGACGAAGAGAAGGCGATGCTCGACCTGGCCGGGCGGAGATGGAACTACGCCGGCAACCTCGAGCAGAAGGTGCGAGACGAGTTCGGCATCAGCCTCACCCGGTTCTGGCAGATTGTGAACCGCCTCCTGGACACTCAGGAAGCTTTAAGCTACTCACCGCAGGTGGTGAACCGTCTGCGGTGATTACGAACCCGGAGAACCCCATGAAACGCGCCATCGCCCTGGCAGCAGCAGCCCTCTTCACCACCACCCTCGGCGCAGGAGTAGCCGACGCCGCACCCCGCGACATCACCCCGACCATCGCCTTCCCCGGCGAACACGTCCGCTACTTCTTCTCCTCCGACACCCCACGCAACGACATCGCCTACTACGCGGCCGGCGGACGTCTCGTCGTCGCCAAAGATGTGGTGTTCCAGCCCACACTGATCAACATCGGGTCCGGGCCGCGCTACCACACCCACCGGGCGTTCACCTCACCCGGCCGTCAGCTCATCGGTTCGTCGATGCAGACGCGTGGATGGTCGGCGCAGTGTCAGGTGCAGTTGGATGGCCGGACTGTCGACTCGGCGTATGTGCCGGGTCGCCGATTCGCCAACGCCAACTGCTAGACGTCGGGAAGCGCGAGTAGTTTCTCGAGTTGCCCGAGGGCGGCGCGGGTGAGGTCGGTGGAGGTGTGCGCGTACTGCCGGTGCGACGTAGTGGTGGTGTGCCCCAAGATGGCCATTCGGGTGGCTTCCTCCACGCCGGCCTCCTGCAGGAGGGTGGCGACAGTGTGGCGGGCGGCGTGCTGATCCGGCGCGTCCTCCACCTTCCCCACTACCGCGGCTTGTACACACAGCTGCTTCCAAGCGAGGGTGTCGTCGCGGGGCTGGATGGCCGCCCCATCGTCCCGGGTGAACACCAACCCCTGCGACGGGTTGCCCTTCTGCTCCCACAATTCGGTGAGCGCAGCAACCACGGGCGGCAGCAAGGGCACCAGCCGACGCGACCCGACGTCTTCGTGGGCACCAGGCACGCCGTCCAGTGCACCGGGGTGAAGGTGAAGGTGTCGGGGACGTCGAACGCTTCCCGCGGATACACGTCACCTTGCGGGCGAGGGCCTTTCTTCAACTTCAACCGGGCCAACTGCCACGAGATGTCAATGACACCCACACCGAGGTCGACACGATCCCAGGTGAGGCCCAAAGCTTCGGCTTGGCGGGCACCGGTCAGTAGGGCCAATGACCAGCGGGCTGCGTCTGTTGCGTCACGTGACGCCACATGCAGAAGCACTGCCCGTGCCTGCTCCACAGTGAGGGGAACGCGCTCCTCGGAGCGGGCCTGGGGGCGGTCCATACGCTCGCACGGGTTGTTGCCGATCTTCCCGTCTTTCACTGCATCCCCCAACGCTTTCGCCAACACTGAGTAGGCGGCTTGGGCGGTGCGGGTGGTGTGTGCGTCGGCGACGTGGTTGACCATGCGGCGAACATCAGTGGGGGTGAGCTTCCCCAGCTTCTTCGACCCGACATGCGGGATGAGTTGGTGTTTGATGGTGGACCGGTAGGTGGCGAGGGTGCGGGGTTTCAGGCGTGGCGCGGCGATCGTGTCCACCCAGTAGTCCAGCCACTGGGCGACGGTGATCTGGCCGGCGTTGGGGAGGATGCCGTTCGCGAGGTCTTTCCGCATGGCTGCGAGTTCGGCCACGGCGTCGGCGTATTTCTTGCGTCCACGTTGGTAGTACTTGCCGTCGGGGAGGAGGACTTGCGCCATCCACATGCCGTCGGCCCGTTGGTACAGTCCGCCTTCACCTTTCGCCCTACGGCGCTTCTTCGGGGGCATATCGGCTCACTTACGTTTGTACTTACGTTTACCCCAGTCTATGCGCTGTCTAGACAAACTCGTGAAAACTTCAGTTACCTGCAGGTATTCGCTCAGCCTTGACAGTAGACCCACCATGAGCATACCCCTAAACACAGCTTCCCAAGCTGAATACGCGGGTTCGATTCCCGTCATCGGCTCCAGGTCAGAGGGCATTTTCACTCCGACGCTTACGTTTAGACTTACGTGTATCTCGCAAAGTGAGGTCCAGTCCCCTCCGTCGCGAGTCTTCCAAACTAGCTACGCGGGTTCGATTCCCGTCACCCGCTCCAGGTCAGAGACCACACAGGCTCTCGACTACAGCCACGGTTACAGCCAAGGCATTCAAGTACAGCCATCCAGCACCACGCTGGGTGGCTGTACTTGTACATACACGTCGATGGAGAGCGGCATGAGCCTTCGTAATCAGTCGATGTGCTCCAGCGCGGTGTCGGCGAACCACCACCCGTCGCCGAACAACTCCCGCGCCCATGCCGTGGCGTGAGTGAACTCCACCCGGTGCAGTAGGTCGGGCACGCGTTCCTGGGCGATGATCTTCCCAGCCGCCTCGGCGTTCCCTAGTGAGGTCACCCGCACGCGGTCCCCTACCTTGAACTCAGGCATCGGTCCAGTCCTGTCGTACGAGCTTGCTGGGATCGTTGGGTACATACTCGCCAACCGTTTCGGGATGGCTGGTGGAGTTGGTGACGTAGAGGATGGGCCAGTCGGTTCCAGGTACGAAGTCCACGATTCGCCCAGTGTGGTCACCGACAACAGTCCGCACACGATCCCCTACCTTGAACTCAAGCATCGTTCCCCGCCCTCGCCTGTTCCAACCGCCATTCGTGTACGCAGATCATTGCGCCGGTGTGGAGATAGCCCGTGTTGCGGGCGTCGGCGTACACCTGCGCCTCAGCTTGGGCAGGGAACAGCTCCGCATTCAACGGGCAGTCGCGGCCAGACAGGACGTTGACGGAGAACTCGCGAGCCTCCCAGGTCCGATCGCCGTGGTCGGCGACACGAACCTCTGAGAAGGTGTCGGCGGGGTGGGCTTCACGCCGGTGTGCCGGGCGGAAGTTGCGGCATCCCTGCCCGGGAACCACGAGACACTCGTCCTTGAGCTCAGGCGCGCTCACGGCTCGACCTCACCAGAGGTGATGTACACGTCTCCGTCATGGAGGACGACACTCTCGGCTTCGCCGTAGTAGTAGCCGCCCGTAGGTTCAGACCACACGCCCATCTGCGCCCAGTCGATACAGGCGGTGGCATCCTGGGGCATCTGCTGCAGCTTGGCGATCAGTTCGGCTACGGTCATTCTCCTATTGTCCCAGGTTGTGGCCTATTTCTCCGGTGACACACCCACCCTTGCCGGGCAAGCCATTAAGATCCCCACATGGGTCAACTCACAGGCAACACCCGGCAATTCGGAACGTGCGCGTGTGGATCGCAGATCATCAGCCGCGAGGAGCGAACTCAGGTACGCGCTCGGCCCACAGTCTGGGGCCGCGCAGAGTGTCAGTCACCTCCGCTGACCTGCGGAGTGCGCAACGGTGGCAGGGAAAGTCAATGGCTGAGCGCACTCGCGAATGGTCCGGTGCCCACGCTATTCAAGGACATCCAGGAGGGTGACTTTGTGTTTGCCAAGGGCCGCTGGCGGCAGGTCACATCACGTACTGTCACAGAGCTCACCCTTGGCCTCGATCAGGTATCACTGAGTGAGTTGGTGGACGTGAATGCGGAGCGGGAGATTCTGCGTCCGTCCTGAACCAGTCCGTCCAGTCCGCACTTTGATCCGACTTTGGGGACACCAACAGACTGGCGTCTCCCCCAAAGTCCTCCACCAGTCGCCGGCATTCGGGGCAGTCCGGATCGTAGGGTGGTCGGTAGATGCGGATGCGTGGAGTCATGAGCCTTGGACGCAGCCGCGGGGTGGCGGGGTTCCCCTCAACGCAAAGAAAACGCCCCACCCTCACGAAGAGGATGGGGCGTTCAAGGTTGTCCAAGTTCAGAGCGGGTGTCGCATCATGACGCTCTGCGATCGGGTTCCCAGTGTTTCCTATCAGTGGCCGGCGCATCGCGCTCCGACGATCAGTGTGTGTTCCTGAACCTCACCCGCTCTGAACTTGTGAGATAACAGTAGCATCGACTTCTGTTGCAGCGCAACACATTTCACGAAACCCGTATGATCACCTGGTGACCGATCGGGACGTACTACGCGCCGCAGCCGAAGCCATACGCGCACAGATGCGCCGCCAGCAAGCCGAAATGACACAAGCCACCGACGGCGGATGGACACCACCCGACCCCGACCTACTCGCACTCGCCGTCGAATGCGACGACGTGGTCTACTCCCAGCGCGCCGAGGCCCCGGACCTCACCGACCGGCTCGCCGCGGTACTCGGCGACGCCTGGGAGCCGTGACAGCGGTGTCCCGATTCCGGTTATGGGCGGGGGTCAGCCCCGACCGACGATCATGTACTGGCCTGTGGTGAAAGTGCTGACGACCTCCACCCACTCCCACTGATCGGTGAGCACGAGGGTCGGCACACCGTCGATGCCGATCGGCGCGGACACGGTGACCGCGTTGGCTGAGGCGTCGATCTTCTTGATAGTGAAGCGATACCCAGCCGATCCGGTGTTCGGCAGTGAGATCGTGAACGCTCCACCACTGGCATCGCACATGTTGAACGGCGCGGTGTTGGTGGTGATGTTGTAGGTACCGGATCGATTGCCGAGCCCGGTACGGAATCCGCCTGTGAGAGCGACCGCCCCCGAGGTCGTGATCGGATACGCACCACCAGCAGTGCGAAGTCCAAGGCTGGACAGGACGGTGCCGAGGTCGTCTGTTGCGGACGGCTTCGTGCCGAGCGCGGACGTGCCGAAGAATCCCACCTCGGCCATCGACTTCGCCCCGGTGATCGTCTGGTCGGTATCGAGCGTGACGCCTGCTGCGCCACCGGATTCGACTTCGGCCCAGTCGGTGCCGTCCCATCGCTGCAACTGGTCGTCGCCCTGGTCGTACTCGACGCCACCTATGCGGGCCGCACCAGTCACGTCGAGGGACACCAGGGCGCGAGTTCCAACGAGATCGCCGGGGCCGTGGACGGTGACCGAGCCCGGCTTGTACTCGCCGCTGCCGTTGACATCGGCGGCGTGTACCGCGTAGGACGTCCCCGCTTCTCCGAATATCTCGATGGTCCCCTGGGTGAGGTCCACGATCACGTCTGACGCGAGGCTCGACACCTCCACGCCCTTGGCTGTGGTGTGAATCTCGGGGTCGATGATGCGTGTACCAGTGCTGCCGCAGCGCGCGAGAACACCGTTGTTGGTGCCGTAGTAGCGCGGTCGTAGAATGCGATACCCGTAGTCGCCCGCGTAGGTGGTGTTGCCGTGTGACCAGCCCGACGAGTCGCCGCCGACCACGGTGTCATCGACCGAGTAGATGTCGCGTGACCGCAGTCCGTGGGTCTGGTAGGACACCCCAGCGGGGCGGTACGACCGGCACGACCGCGACCCACACCGCGCCGACGCCACGTAGTTGGCGACGTGTCGTGTCCCGTAGGCGACGCTACGGGTGAACTCGCCATCGACGCAGTGAGTCATGCGCCCGATGTACCCGTGCCCTGATCCTGTCTGGAATGGGTTTCGCCCCTCGATGTCGATGGTTCGCGGGCGCAGGCACTTGTTGAAGTTGACGATGTGGTTCTCCCACCCCTCGGCGCGCACGTTCTCCACTCGGGGGTCCACGCAGGCGTAGAAGTAGAACAGGTGACCGCCTGAGGTCTCGATGTCCCCGGTGTACATGCCGTCGGGGTTGGTGTCGATGATGAGTCCGATGTTCTTGACGACCGGACGGACCGGGGTCGAGATGCGTTGCAGCGTGGGGACCACGGAGAAGTTGGCCTGGTACTGGTGGCTGAGGGGGATGCGGAGGCGCACGGTTCCTGTGGACGGCGTGATCGACTGCACGATGTTGACCTCGCCGCGTCCGACCCACGAGGCGTTCGCGCCAGTGTCCCACCGGGCGACGGGGTATCGGTCACGGACGATGACCAGGTCGTCGGTTGAGAACCCGTTCGATCCTGAGAAAGGGTTCGTGATTACCTCGGTAGCTCCACGGGCGAACCCCGAGCTGCTGAGATCAACCTCAGGGCCGACGGTGGACGACCACGAGATAAAGGGGCTGGCCACCGACAGGTCGCCGGAGTCCATCGTTTTCGTCACAACCCGTGCGCCATTGAAGTCGAGCGTGAGTGACTTACCGGTGATCGACAAGGGGTCGAGGCGGTAGGTCTTGGTGGCATCGAAGACGATCGTCGAACCGTCAGGCACGGCAGCGATGAGATCAGTCAACGCGGCGGTGTCATTAGTGCCACTCCCCGAGTTGGCATCACCCCCGGCCCAGTCACCCACGAGACCGTGCTCGCCGACGAAGAACACGCCCCCCACGCGCGGAGCATAAGTTTCCTCAGCTACCTCTTGTGTGAGGAAGCCTGTGGTGCCTGCTGCGACACGGGCATCGACCGCGGCACGGGAGGCAGACCCCTCGGCGGTGATCTTCGATGCCACCGCCGAATCCGGTACCGCACCTGCCGTCACGTCCTCCAGGATTTGGGCTGCCTCATCACGGGCCGTGCGGGTCTCGTCCCGCAGGGTGGCGACAGCGTTCACCACGGCTGGGGTGTAGGCGTCGGGGTCGTAGTCCTCGATCAACTCCTGCAGCGTGTGCGAACCTTCTGTCAGGACAACCGAATACCACTTCGACCGGTAATCCTTCGCCCCGAAGATCGCCTTCTGCACCTGGTACGGACCCTCAGGGAGCAACCCCGAGTCGTAGAAACCAGGGGCGGACGGGTGCGTGGGCGGGTTGATGGGGATGACGGTGGGCGCCGAGTACACGGTCACCCCAGCGTTGTTGCGGTCCACCGGCACCCGAATCCACAGTTTCGAATCCCGCGGCGGGAACCCCCCATCGGGGAGCTGATACACACCAGTCAAACGTCCGGACATGAACTTCCTTTCGAACAGGAGGGGGGGTACCGCAGACGGGCGCCTTATGCGGGGGTGATGTTGATCCAGCAGCCAGACACTGACTGAGGTCCGCCATTCGAGGCATGCCACATGGTGAGTTGGTCGCCTGCGGCGACGGTCAACGACACTGTGCCGGTGAGTCCGACGCTGCCGACGTCGACACCGTTGCGTTGGATTTTGATGTTGCCGTTACCAGTCGCCGACCAGGTGAGGGTGACGTTCCCGGCGCCCTTCACGACGAGCGCATTGTTGGTGACCGTCGCCGGATAGGTGGGGTCAGAGGTGAACCCGGTCACCTGCACATACGGGAGGAACGAGTTCGATACTGACCCGTTCTGCATGCGTTGACGGGTGAACGTGACGAGGGTGGCGGTCGCGGCACTCGATGTTGCAGCACTGTTGGTGCCGGTCAGGGTGTGGCGGGGTCGGGATGTGGCTGTGCCAGTGACAGTCACAGTGTTGGCGGCGGCGAGCTGGGGGCGCAGGTCTGCGGTGTCGGCGACATTAATGGTTTGCAGTGCCGCCAGCGTGTAGCGTGCCCGCGCCGTACCGGTTTGGTCGGCAGCCACCGTTTGAGAAGCGGCTAACGGTACGCGTAGGCCACCCAGTTCGGTGGCCTGCCCCACGGTGGTGGTTTGGGTGGCGGAGATGGTGTGTCGTACCCTCACCACCGCCACAGACGTCACCTCGAACGTTTGGGAGGCATCCGCATTCACCGATCCCACCGATGGCACTGACGATGCTGTCGGCGCCACCACCATGTCTTGTGCTGCATCCAGCTCAATGCGTGGGCGGGTGACGACAGGTTGGGTGATGGTGATGTCTTGTGTGGCGGTCAGGGTGTAGAGAGTTGCCGTCGACGCTGCAGGGGTGACAGTGGTCGCTTGTGTAGCGTCGAGTGTGTAGCGGGCGCGGCCATCGCTGCTGGTGTCGGTGGTGATGGTGTTGGTTGCGGTCAGGGTGTAACGGGCACGCACCACACCCACACCAGCCACCACACCCGAACCGGTACCGGCTATGCCGACACCGAGTTTCCCGGACTGCCCCACCTGGACGGATTGCTCCGCATAGTCCACGCAGAGTCGGGCGTACACCACACCCGCAGCGGTGACGGTGATGGTGTTGCCGGACATCAACCGTTCTTTGGTGCGGGGCCGGCGGGTCCGATAGTGCGGGGCCGTCGGCAACCTCACCCCAGTGTGCCGGGCTTCCGGTACCACCACCCGCGTGTGGGGTGCAGCAGGTAGCACCACACCCACCCGCGGAACCGGTACCGCCGTAAACAGGTAGGGACGGTTGGGGACTGCCGTCACCACCCTGCCTGCCAGAACGATCATCTACGTGATGGTGATCGTGGGGGTGACGTCGATGGTGGCGTTCGCACTGACTGTGGTGGAGGGGATGGACAGTTTGTCCAAATAGGTGCCGGAGGTTTGCGCCGAGTACACGCCGGCCGCGACGACGGTGGTGGCGGGCACGTTGATCGACACCTTCGACCCGGTCATGGAACCCGACGCCGGAGTCCCCCAGGTCGTCTGCTGGCGGGCATACGCGGGGGTACCGCCCGACACCTCGGATGCGCCGGTGCTGCCGGGGTCGGCGGTGTGCAGGGAAATCCACGTTCCCTGCGCTGCATACGCATTGAGCAGGGCGGTTTTCATCGCGTTGGTGGCGAGTGCCATGTCATTCTCCTAGGTTGTAGTTGATGTCGAGGTGGAGGGTTTGTTCGGCGGTGAGGTCGACGTGTTCCCGCCCGTGATCGTCGATCCAATGTCGGGTGCCGTTGTCGTCGGTCCACTCAGACACGGCGGACTGCTTTCCCGTAGTAGAGGGGATATTCCTGGGTGGGGGTTTCGGGCATCGACACCGTGAGCAGGAAGTGGGTGGCCCGCCCGATGATGGGGGCCAGCGTTTCCTGTTGCACCACATAGTCGATGGAGGGTGGTTCCACCACGCCGGGGATGGAGATGATGGGGGTGGTGGCGTTCCGGACGGGGTCGCCTTCGAAAAAGTAGAGGGTCGATGCTGCACCGACCGGCCACGATGTGATGTTGCCGGAGGTGGCGTCGATGGGGTCGAGGGAGAAAACCAGGTCACTGTTCTGGTAGAGGGGGATTTCCGCTTTCGTTCCCTCCCATCCGAGGGTGACGGTGGTCATGGTGTCTCCTGTTCTGTGAGTTCATATCCGAGTGCCGCCAAAGCATCAGCGTGGGTGGCGAGGTCGGGGTTGATGGTCATCGCGAACGACTTCGAGTCAGTCGACAGGATCGGGGTCAAACCGTTGGCGGGGTCACCGTCGTAGTCGATGACCTGGCCACGCTCATCCGACAGGAACACCGACACATCCGGTTTCAGATGCGACCGCGAGACGGGAACCTGCATTCCCATGCTGGTGAGAATCGAAGTCATGTCAGGCACTTCCACCACCAACACCAACAGGAACCCATCCTCCGTGGAGTACAGGTTCGTGATCGGCGGCATATGCGGAAGAGCTTCAGCCACAAGGGTTGCTGGTTTCATACTCATCTCCAGAAGATCCAGATCACACCGGTAGCGCCGATACCGCCAGCGCCGAATGAGCCGGTACCGCCGTTCGAACCACCACCACCGCCACCACCACCGCCGGGATAGCCGCCCGGGCCGCCAGCTCCGCCGCTGTAGTTGAGGAAGCTGACACGGCCACCACCACCACCGCCACCACCACCGGCGCCGCCACACTTCGTTTGAGTTGCCGGCGACACGTTCGCGCCTGCACCACCGGGTCCACCGTTACCGCTAGGCGCACCTGCCCCCGCAGTCCCACCAGCGCCGAGAGGCGTTGACCCGCCCGCCAAACCATTCGTGCCGGAGTCTGCTAGTGTCCTGAGTCATTAATTCGTGTGCAGTAGTGGGCGATGGAGTCGAGGATCTGGTCAGCGGTCTTGACCCACACGTAGGGGCGGGGGTTGTCGTTCCAGGTCTCGATCCACGCTCTGATGTCGGCATTGAGTGCTCGTACGGTGCGGTGGGTGGAGCGTTGGAGTTTCTTGGTGGTCAGTTCGGCGAACCAGCGTTCGACGAGGTTCATCCAGGATGAGCTGGTGGGGGTGAAGTGGACAACAAACCGCGGGTGCGCGGTCAGCCATCGCTTGACCGCGGGTGTCTTGTGGGTGGAGGCATTGTCCATGACCAGGTGGACGTCGAGCTCGTCGGGTACCTCGGCGTCGATCTTGCGGAGGAATCCGATGAATTCCGTTGCGCGATGCCGTGAGTGAAGCGAACCGATGACTTTGCCCGACGCGATGTCCAACGCCGCGTACAGGCTGGAGGTGCCGTTGCGCACGTAGTCGTGGCTGGCCCGTTGCGGGGTGCCCGGGAGCATGGGAAAGATCGGCTGGGTGCGATCGAGCGCTTGGATCTGGGTCTTCTCGTCAACGCAGAGCACCAGGGCACGTTCGGGTGGGTTCATGTAGAGCCCGACGACGTCGCGGACCTTTTCGGTGAACATGGGATCTTTCGACAGCTTCCACGAATCCTGTTTGTGTGGAGCCAATCCGAACGCTCTCCATACACGCGAAACAGTTGACTGCGACATGTCGAGATGCTCAGCCATCGACCGAGTCGACCAGTGTGTCGCATTCTTCGGAGTGGTCTCGAGAGTTGCGGTGATCAGGTCTTTGATCTGCTCGTCGCCGACGGTTCGAGGTCGCCCGGGCCGGGGTTCGTCGAGCAACCCCTCGCAGCGGTGCTCGACGAACCGGCCTCGCCATCGCCGCACGGTACCTCGGTTGAGGCCGAGTCGTTGTGCCACTTCGGTATTCGACCCGCCATCTGCGGCAGCGAGAACGATTCGTGATCGCATCGCCAAACCCGAGGCCGTCGTTCGCCGACGCGCCCACCCTTCGAGCTCACGGCGCTCGTCATCGGTCAGAACAATATCCACTGCTCGCGGACCCCGGGTTGCCATTCCCCAGTCTATCAACCGAATGACAATTAATGACTCAGGACACTAGACCACCACCGCCGCCGTTCCCCGGCAGGGATGTGGTGGGTGAATAGCCGAACGATGTCGAGATCCCACCCTGCCCTGGGGTCGTGGTGATATGGGTGCCGAAACTGGACGGATTGCCATTCGTGCCAACGACGTAAGGCGTACTCGAATCCACTGATTCGGGGTCGAGTTGCTGGAAAATGTATCCACCGCCGAGGCCGCCAGCTGCGCGGGTGGTGGTACTGGAGGTGCCGTCCGAACCGTTCTTCCCACATCCGATGAGACCCACGATCAGTTCGGTGATGTTTTCAGGTTTCGTCCACGTACCCGACGTGACCTTGGTTTCCACGTTGTAGCCGTTGAGGACGGCGTCAGCGATGGCCTGGATCGTGTACTGAACCTCTTGCGGATCACCAACCGAACCGCCACCAAACCAGCCATTGAAAATGCCGTTGATGATCGACGCAATGTTCGCCGTCGCCGCATGAGCCAACAACCGGATCACATCAACCGGCTCACCCATATGCTTAAACTTCGGATTGAACTGGTTGTACGCGTAGTCATCCCAGAACGCCTGATCCGCATTCGCGAACTGCGACAGGCCTGACGTGGCACCGTTCGGGCGGTTCGCGGGCAGGAAGTATTTGCCCGGTACACCAGCACCGGGCTGATCTGGAGCTGTAATGGCTAACTCACCCCTTCGATCATGCGGGCCAACCGCTTAGCGTGGCCACCACCGTCGTAGTCCGTGGAATGCGCAGTGCCGAGATAGTTGCGGATGTCCTCCCCCGCACGCGCGAAATCGGGCCAGCGGAACGGATTCCACCACGGCTGCGCCACCGCCAGACGTTCAGCGGTCTTGAACGCCCAGGCGCGGGCGGCCTCGGGTGTGCGCACCGACATCCACCCGGTTAGGTCGGCGACCGTGCGCAGCGGTGAACCTAGCGGCAGGTCGGCGATCGGATCACCCGGCGCCCACTCGGTGAACCGAGGCCGCGGGACGTGCAGCGCCCCGGCGATCCCGGACCGGCCGTGATGCACCGGCGTGTGCGGGTCGCCCAGCGTCGCGACGGCGAGCACCTGATGGCGAGGCCGCCGAGGCAGGATGTCGCGCGCGTACTTCACTGCGACCGCCGCGCCCGCACTGTAGCCGCCGACGACCACGAGTTCGCGGGATTCGGTGACAGCTCGATCCAACGCTGCCGCGCCGATCGCTTTCGACTCCTCATACGACAGGTCGCCCATGCCGGTCGCCGGGCCGAAGTCGGCCGGGTACGGCACATACGTGAACTTCACCTTGCGGGGGTCGAGCGCGCGGCGCAGCGCCTCCGACGCGGGGGAGCCGCCGCGGGGTGCCCAAGTTCCGTCGACCCAGAGAAGTTCGATCATGACCGTCCTGCCCACCATGCTCGGATCTCGTCGCGCCACACTTGCCATGGCCGGCGGAAGTCGCCTGCCGCCCAACGGTCACGGCGGGTCTTGTACTGCAACACCAGCAGCATCACCAGGAGCGCGAGCATCATCACGGCGCCACCCGAGTACAGGATGAATCGAATCCACGCCCGCCCCGGATAGTCAGTACCCGCCCACACTGACGCCGAGATCTGGAGAAAGACCAGCGACATCAGGGTCGACTTGCCTAGGTAGATGAGTGACACCCGCTCCTTCCACCAGTACTGCCATGCGGCGTAGCAGATGGTGTAGACGGTGGCCAGCACGGCGAGCACCACAAGTGCCCAGTCGGCTATCAGCTCCACTAGTTCAGCCTTCCGAAGATCAGCTCGGCCCAGTGGTTGCGTTCCAACTGGTCACGAAGCTCCCGCTGTACCGGCCGCGCCCGTTCGGCGAGCCGTGCGCTTTCGGACCGGGCTTCTTCGGCCGATCGCGCGTTTCGCTTCGAGCGCGCATCAACTTCGTGCGCGCTCGCCCCCTTGGTCTTGAATCCCCACATCAGTTGGACTCCAAGCTCTCTCGCAGTGCCTTCGACTGGCTCGCGATGAGCTGGCCGGCGACATTCCACTCGGCCATCGTCTGCGCGTTGCGCGCGTTGGTCTCGAGGAGGTCGGCGATGGTCTTGGCGTCGCGCTCGGCCGCGGTCTTGTAGATCGAGATCTCCGATCCCCATACGATCCAGCCACGGGCGAAGGCGATACCGAGCACGAGCGCCATGCCGACGACGACCCCCACCACGCCGATGTCACTCAGCGCGGCGGGGTTCATCCAAGCGCTGGCGCTCGAGGTCACGGTCATCGGCCGAGGTTGACTTCGCGCTCGACGCCGTCAGCGGGAAGCTCAATACCTGCCAACACCTTCGGTGTGACCTGCGGGCGGGTGAACAGGAATCCGAGAGCAATCGTGGAGACCGCGAGGATGGCGCCCTGTTGCTGCTCGCTGAGGTTCAAGCCGAACGCAACGACCAGCGGCACCGCGGTCTGAACGACCGCGACGAGCGCCGGGTACACGCTCTCCTTCACCGAGATCACCACGAGCAGACCGAGCACCGCGTTGACCGCGGCCATGAACACGCCCTGAGTCTCGGTGGGGATGTTGAACCCGAACGTGGTCAGCAGAACCAGGATGGCTGAGACGAGGGAGGTCCAGGCGGCGGGCTCGCGGCCGAGGACAAGACGAGGGGTGGGTACAGACATGACGAGAACTCCTTCTGTGGGTGCGGCTCAGGCCGCGATGAGGTCGACTGCTTCGACGGCCAGCGGGATGCCGGCCGCGTTGACGAGAGTGAGATCCTTCGCGGCGTCGCCGATCTTCTTCACCGCGCCTGAGGGGTCCCACTCGAGGACGCCGTGCTCGAACGCCTGACGCTTGCCGCCCGTGCCGTTCGAGATCTCGTCCGACGTCGGCCAGCCGAGCGGGCCCTTCTCGTAGCCCTCGAGCGCCCAGCGCTGGCCGATGACGCCCTTCACGACGTGGTGGTCCTTGCCGTCCTTGCGGTAGAGCACGCCACCCTGGAACGCCATGACTGCGCCGTCGGCGAGCTTGGTGAAGTCGCGCACCGGGAAGCCGAGTTCGCCGGTCTCCCACTTGCGCTCGGCGTACGCCTCGAACAGGCCGCCGTGCGGGATGGCGTGCGCGCCGGTCGCCGGGTGAAAGTAGATGTGCGCGTTCTCGTACTCGACGAACCGGCCCTTACCGTCGCGGCCGACCTTGCGCTCACCCCCGGCGCCGGGCTTCGCCTTACGGACGCCGACCCACGGATTCTCCTTGGCCTCGAGCTCGATCATGTTCATGACCACGAGCGGCTTATCCGGTGCCTGGAGGAGCCGCTGACGGAACAGCTTCATGTCGAGGTTCCCGGGGTCCCACTTGCCCTGGATCGCGCCGTACTCCTTGTGCGCGACGACCTTGTTCCACGGGTTGCCGAGGCGCTTGTTGATGGCCCGGACGACCTTCAGGTATGCGCCGTACTGGGCCTCCGACCATGCCGCGGTGCCGTTGTGTGCGGCCTCGATGCCGATCGTCACGGCGTTGCCGTTGTTCGCGGGGATGCCCGGCCACGAGCCGGTGCCCGCGTGCCATGCGACGCCGACGCCGCACAGCGTGACAACACCGTTCGGCGCGAGGTGGAGTTGCGACGCGAGCCCGAGAGACGAGTGCTGCGCGATACCCCGCGGCGTCTCGCCGAACGAGCCGGTGTGGTGCATGAACGGACCCCAGATAGTGCCGAAGTCGCCGTGCCCGCGTTCGAACGCGCCGGGATAGATGTCAACCTTCAGGCCCTCGGCGCGCAGCACGTCGGGAAGCCAAACGGGATCAGCCATAATTGCCTCCTGTGGGCATGGGTGAATCCCCACACCCGAACGGGTGCAGGGTGAAAAGTTCTGTTGGGTTAGAGAGCTTCGGGGTTGATGCCGGCGTGCGGGGAACCGTCGAACGTTCCATCCGCCTTGCGGCGCTTCACCTCCGCGGCGAACGCCACAGCCTCTGCCTGCACCACCCGCTCCTGCGTATTCGCCTGGCGGGCCTTCATCTCCTCCACCTTCGCCAGATAGTTCTGATGCTCCTCATCAGCCAGCCGGGCGATCCGCTGCTCATACGTTTCATCCGGCTCATGCGAGTCGTAACACCACTTCCCCGCAGCCTTCGACGCCTCCAAGCTGTCCCCCGGTTCATAGTGCTTGATCGAATCCGCCACCAGCCGGACACCGCACTCCACCAGATGGCGGGCAACATCCACCCAATAGTCGGGTCCCATCACCAGCGGGGCACCCACCACACCAGGCAGGCCGATAAACAACACCGACACCGCCTGCGCTTCGGCTTCACGTTCCTCATCGGACATGTCAGCCCACTGCTTGAAAGACACTGTGCCCCCTCTCCGGGGGGCCAAGCCCTACCCGGGAATGTCTAGTACGTAACGGGTCTTTCCGTAATCCCAGATCCGCGGGATCTTGTTCTCCGCCGCGGCCTGCTGCTCGGTCCACGACTCGTCCCACAACAGGTTTGGGTCGTTGCGGAACCGCTTCAGGCGGAACAGGAACTTGTGCACCCGTTCGCCACGGAAGTAGTAGGTGTAATCCGGTCGCAGCTCGCCATCTTTGATGAAACCGCACTGCTCGTACAGGCCTCCGTCAGAGACGGCGTGGTCGGCGAATGTCACCACCCGTTGTGGTTGCATCGCAGCGACAGCGTGCTTCAGCAGCCGCGAATGCCCACCCCGCACGATCACCGAGGTGGCGAACCGCACCAACTCCACCTCAGTCTTGGTGCGCCACTTCATGCACATCACCGCGACCAACTCGCCACCATCGCGCAAACCGAACGCTTCACTCATTGCGGTCGCACCCTGAATGTGGTTGGCCTCGAGGAAGTCGCGGACCTCCACCCGATCTACCGCGGTCACGGTGAGACTGCGCGCATTCAGCCGGCGTTCCTGAGACACGCCCAGCTTGCGGGCGATCATGCGTTGGCAGATGTCCCGGCGGTCACGCCAGTCGTCTTCCCACACAGTCACCATCTGGATGCCCTTGTCGGCGCACCGCTGCCACTTCCGCTGGTGGTAGTGGCGGTCCTTCCCGGCGTCCTCCGAATGCCAGTACAGGCCGTTGAACTCGACCGCGATGTTCTTCGACGGGATGTAGATGTCGAGTTCGTTGGGTGCGATCACCGACCGCGTGCTGGTGACCACGTCGCCGGTGAGCGTCCGCACAAAGTCGGCGACCTCGATTTCGGCTCGAGAAATGTGCTTCGCACAAGCGGGACACCCGTTGCCCCGCCCTCGGTCCTTCGGTGCAGCCCACCACATGTGCCCGTCAGCGCACACCCACTGCAACTTCGTGTTCGACCCCGCCGACGTGACACCAAGGGCGGGGTCCACGAGCTGTCCGCGTAGCTCCTCGCTGAGCGGATTGGCGGTTGCTGCGTTCGCTGCATAGCTGGTGCCGCGGTGTGTGTACGAGCAAGCCTCGCATTGCACCGCCTCGCCCCGGATTCCTTTCGGCGTTCGCGAGAACTCCGTCCCGCAGGTGGAGCAGTTCCACCATGCCGGTTCCGCGGAGCCGCGCTCACTCCCTCCGGGGTGTGCGGGTTGCGATCTGACCACCAGGCGGCGATCGGATAGTCCGATAGTGGATCTGACTTGGCAGCGGCCCGTGACCGTGCGGACGCCGCACCGGTCTTATCTGAGAGCCGGTAACACCGTGGCATCCTGAGCCGTTGCTCCGGTTCTTCACCGTCGCCCGCCACTCATGCCCACACGTTCCACACCGCCACGCTGCTTTGTAGTTCGACTTCGCCGACACCGAAGTGTGCGGCTTCTCGTCGATCCACTCACCTTGCAGGTGGACAGCGATCCGGGATGCCGTGGCCGCGTTGCCGCGGTTAACCTCAGCGCCCTGCTTACCAGCACACTTGCGGCACCACTTCCGCAACCGCCGAGACGACTGCGACTCCTGCCACAGATTCCCGCAGGAACGGCACTCCCACCACCCCGACTGGCTGGCCGGCACCTCGAGGTGCCCTCTCCCGTCGTTGAGATCGATCCGCCATTCGGCTACATGCTCTGGGGCTAGTGGTGCTCGCTTATTCGCCACCCCAACAGGATAACCTGCTATCCGAAAGTTTCCGTTAGAACAGGCCGAGCTCCGACGCAGCAGTCGCCAAACCAGCAATCTCACGCATCAAACGAGTCATCGGGTCCTCATCCTCACGCGGACCAAACTCGAGTTCCCACTGCGCAAAATGATCCGCCGACCACTCCAACTTCGCCGACATCACCCGCTCAACATGAATCTCACGGCGCGTATCACCAGCCACCTCAAACGAACCACGATCACCCTTGTAGAGGTGGCCATACCCAGGCCAACCCACCACATACGGAGTCAACGCCGTCACCTTCACCTTGGCGTTCTTCTTCCGCGCCGTCGCCACAATCCCCGCACGAATCGCCATCACCGACGACAGCGTGTACGCCTTCCCCGGCAGGTCAAG
>NZ_FNLM01000023.1 GCF_900105725.1 Gordonia westfalica | reverse complement strand
GGGGTTTCGGGCATCGACACCGTGAGCAGGAAGTGGGTGGCCCGCCCGATGATGGGGGCCAGCGTTTCCTGTTGCACCACATAGTCGATGGAGGGTGGTTCCACCACGCCGGGATGGAGATGATGGGGGTGGTGGCGTTCCGGACGGGGTCGCCTTCGAAAAAGTAGAGGGTCGATGCTGCACCGACCGGCACGATGTGATGTTGCCGGAGGTGGCGTCGATGGGGTCGAGGGAGAAAACCAGGTCACTGTTCTGGTAGAGGGGGATTTCCGCTTTCGTTCCCTCCCATCCGAGGGTGACGGTGGTCATGGTGTCTCCTGTTCTGTGAGTTCATATCCGAGTGCCGCCAAAGCATCAGCGTGGGTGGCGAGGTCGGGGTTGATGGTCATCGCGAACGACTTCGAGTCAGTCGACAGGATCGGGGTCAAACCGTTGGCGGGGTCACCGTCGTAGTCGATGACCTGGCCACGCTCATCCGACAGGAACACCGACACATCCGGTTTCAGATGCGACGCGAGACGGGAACCTGCATTCCCATGCTGGTGAGAATCGAAGTCATGTCAGGCACTTCCACCACCAACACCAACAGGAACCCATCCTCCGTGGAGTACAGGTTCGTGATCGGCGGCATATGCGGAAGAGCTTCAGCCACAAGGGTTGCTGGTTTCATACTCATCTCCAGAAGATCCAGATCACACCGGTAGCGCCGATACCGCCAGCGCCGAATGAGCCGGTACCGCCGTTCGAACCACCACCACCGCCACCACCACCGCCGGGATAGCCGCCCGGGCCGCCAGCTCCGCCGCTGTAGTTGAGGAAGCTGACACGGCCACCACCACCACCGCCACCACCACCGGCGCCGCCACACTTCGTTTGAGTTGCCGGCGACACGTTCGCGCCTGCACCACCGGGTCCACCGTTACCGCTAGGCGCACCTGCCCCGCAGTCCCACCAGCGCCGAGAGGCGTTGACCCGCCCGCCAAACCATTCGTGCCGGAGTCTGCTAGTGTCCTGAGTCATTAATTCGTGTGCAGTAGTGGGCGATGGAGTCGAGGATCTGGTCAGCGGTCTTGACCCACACGTAGGGGCGGGGGTTGTCGTTCCAGGTCTCGATCCACGCTCTGATGTCGGCATTGAGTGCTCGTACGGTGCGGTGGGTGGAGCGTTGGAGTTTCTTGGTGGTCAGTTCGGCGAACCAGCGTTCGACGAGGTTCATCCAGGATGAGCTGGTGGGGGTGAAGTGGACAACAAACCGCGGGTGCGCGGTCAGCCATCGCTTGACCGCGGGTGTCTTGTGGGTGGAGGCATTGTCCATGACCAGGTGGACGTCGAGCTCGTCGGGTACCTCGGCGTCGATCTTGCGGAGGAATCCGATGAATTCCGTTGCGCGATGCCGTGAGTGAAGCGAACCGATGACTTTGCCCGACGCGATGTCCAACGCCGCGTACAGGCTGGAGGTGCCGTTGCGCACGTAGTCGTGGCTGGCCCGTTGCGGGGTGCCCGGGAGCATGGGAAAGATCGGCTGGGTGCGATCGAGCGCTTGGATCTGGGTCTTCTCGTCAACGCAGAGCACCAGGGCACGTTCGGGTGGGTTCATGTAGAGCCCGACGACGTCGCGGACCTTTTCGGTGAACATGGGATCTTTCGACAGCTTCCACGAATCCTGTTTGTGTGGAGCCAATCCGAACGCTCTCCATACACGCGAAACAGTTGACTGCGACATGTCGAGATGCTCAGCCATCGACCGAGTCGACCAGTGTGTCGCATTCTTCGGAGTGGTCTCGAGAGTTGCGGTGATCAGGTCTTTGATCTGCTCGTCGCCGACGGTTCGAGGTCGCCCGGGCCGGGGTTCGTCGAGCAACCCCTCGCAGCGGTGCTCGACGAACCGGCCTCGCCATCGCCGCACGGTACCTCGGTTGAGGCCGAGTCGTTGTGCCACTTCGGTATTCGACCCGCCATCTGCGGCAGCGAGAACGATTCGTGATCGCATCGCCAAACCCGAGGCCGTCGTTCGCCGACGCGCCCACCCTTCGAGCTCACGGCGCTCGTCATCGGTCAGAACAATATCCACTGCTCGCGGACCCCGGGTTGCCATTCCCCAGTCTATCAACCGAATGACAATTAATGACTCAGGACACTAGACCACCACCGCCGCCGTTCCCCGGCAGGGATGTGGTGGGTGAATAGCCGAACGATGTCGAGATCCCACCCTGCCCTGGGGTCGTGGTGATATGGGTGCCGAAACTGGACGGATTGCCATTCGTGCCAACGACGTAAGGCGTACTCGAATCCACTGATTCGGGTCGAGTTGCTGGAAAATGTATCCACCGCCGAGGCCGCCAGCTGCGCGGGTGGTGGTACTGGAGGTGCCGTCCGAACCGTTCTTCCCACATCCGATGAGACCCACGATCAGTTCGGTGATGTTTTCAGGTTTCGTCCACGTACCCGACGTGACCTTGGTTTCCACGTTGTAGCCGTTGAGGACGGCGTCAGCGATGGCCTGGATCGTGTACTGAACCTCTTGCGGATCACCAACCGAACCGCCACCAAACCAGCCATTGAAAATGCCGTTGATGATCGACGCAATGTTCGCCGTCGCCGCATGAGCCAACAACCGGATCACATCAACCGGCTCACCCATATGCTTAAACTTCGGATTGAACTGGTTGTACGCGTAGTCATCCCAGAACGCCTGATCCGCATTCGCGAACTGCGACAGGCCTGACGTGGCACCGTTCGGGCGGTTCGCGGGCAGGAAGTATTTGCCCGGTACACCAGCACCGGGCTGATCTGGAGCTGTAATGGCTAACTCACCCCTTCGATCATGCGGGCCAACCGCTTAGCGTGGCCACCACCGTCGTAGTCCGTGGAATGCGCAGTGCCGAGATAGTTGCGGATGTCCTCCCCCGCACGCGCGAAATCGGGCCAGCGGAACGGATTCCACCACGGCTGCGCCACCGCCAGACGTTCAGCGGTCTTGAACGCCCAGGCGCGGGCGGCCTCGGGTGTGCGCACCGACATCCACCCGGTTAGGTCGGCGACCGTGCGCAGCGGTGAACCTAGCGGCAGGTCGGCGATCGGATCACCCGGCGCCCACTCGGTGAACCGAGGCCGCGGGACGTGCAGCGCCCCGGCGATCCCGGACCGGCCGTGATGCACCGGCGTGTGCGGGTCGCCCAGCGTCGCGACGGCGAGCACCTGATGGCGAGGCCGCCGAGGCAGGATGTCGCGCGCGTACTTCACTGCGACCGCCGCGCCCGCACTGTAGCCGCCGACGACCACGAGTTCGCGGGATTCGGTGACAGCTCGATCCAACGCTGCCGCGCCGATCGCTTTCGACTCCTCATACGACAGGTCGCCCATGCCGGTCGCCGGGCCGAAGTCGGCCGGGTACGGCACATACGTGAACTTCACCTTGCGGGGGTCGAGCGCGCGGCGCAGCGCCTCCGACGCGGGGGAGCCGCCGCGGGGTGCCCAAGTTCCGTCGACCCAGAGAAGTTCGATCATGACCGTCCTGCCCACCATGCTCGGATCTCGTCGCGCCACACTTGCCATGGCCGGCGGAAGTCGCCTGCCGCCCAACGGTCACGGCGGGTCTTGTACTGCAACACCAGCAGCATCACCAGGAGCGCGAGCATCATCACGGCGCCACCCGAGTACAGGATGAATCGAATCCACGCCCGCCCCGGATAGTCAGTACCCGCCCACACTGACGCCGAGATCTGGAGAAAGACCAGCGACATCAGGGTCGACTTGCCTAGGTAGATGAGTGACACCCGCTCCTTCCACCAGTACTGCCATGCGGCGTAGCAGATGGTGTAGACGGTGGCCAGCACGGCGAGCACCACAAGTGCCCAGTCGGCTATCAGCTCCACTAGTTCAGCCTTCCGAAGATCAGCTCGGCCCAGTGGTTGCGTTCCAACTGGTCACGAAGCTCCCGCTGTACCGGCCGCGCCCGTTCGGCGAGCCGTGCGCTTTCGGACCGGGCTTCTTCGGCCGATCGCGCGTTTCGCTTCGAGCGCGCATCAACTTCGTGCGCGCTCGCCCCCTTGGTCTTGAATCCCCACATCAGTTGGACTCCAAGCTCTCTCGCAGTGCCTTCGACTGGCTCGCGATGAGCTGGCCGGCGACATTCCACTCGGCCATCGTCTGCGCGTTGCGCGCGTTGGTCTCGAGGAGGTCGGCGATGGTCTTGGCGTCGCGCTCGGCCGCGGTCTTGTAGATCGAGATCTCCGATCCCCATACGATCCAGCCACGGGCGAAGGCGATACCGAGCACGAGCGCCATGCCGACGACGACCCCCACCACGCCGATGTCACTCAGCGCGGCGGGGTTCATCCAAGCGCTGGCGCTCGAGGTCACGGTCATCGGCCGAGGTTGACTTCGCGCTCGACGCCGTCAGCGGGAAGCTCAATACCTGCCAACACCTTCGGTGTGACCTGCGGGCGGGTGAACAGGAATCCGAGAGCAATCGTGGAGACCGCGAGGATGGCGCCCTGTTGCTGCTCGCTGAGGTTCAAGCCGAACGCAACGACCAGCGGCACCGCGGTCTGAACGACCGCGACGAGCGCCGGGTACACGCTCTCCTTCACCGAGATCACCACGAGCAGACCGAGCACCGCGTTGACCGCGGCCATGAACACGCCCTGAGTCTCGGTGGGGATGTTGAACCCGAACGTGGTCAGCAGAACCAGGATGGCTGAGACGAGGGAGGTCCAGGCGGCGGGCTCGCGGCCGAGGACAAGACGAGGGGTGGGTACAGACATGACGAGAACTCCTTCTGTGGGTGCGGCTCAGGCCGCGATGAGGTCGACTGCTTCGACGGCCAGCGGGATGCCGGCCGCGTTGACGAGAGTGAGATCCTTCGCGGCGTCGCCGATCTTCTTCACCGCGCCTGAGGGGTCCCACTCGAGGACGCCGTGCTCGAACGCCTGACGCTTGCCGCCCGTGCCGTTCGAGATCTCGTCCGACGTCGGCCAGCCGAGCGGGCCCTTCTCGTAGCCCTCGAGCGCCCAGCGCTGGCCGATGACGCCCTTCACGACGTGGTGGTCCTTGCCGTCCTTGCGGTAGAGCACGCCACCCTGGAACGCCATGACTGCGCCGTCGGCGAGCTTGGTGAAGTCGCGCACCGGGAAGCCGAGTTCGCCGGTCTCCCCACTTGCGCTCGGCGTACGCCTCGAACAGGCCGCCGTGCGGGATCGGCGTCGTGCGGCCGCGCGGGGGTGAGCGCAAGGTCGGCCGCGACGGTAAGGGCCGGTTCGTCGAGTACGAGAACGCGCACATCTACTTTCACCCGGCGACCGGCGCGCACGCCATCCCGCACGGCGGCCTGTTCGAGGCGTACGCCGAGCGCAAGTGGGAGACCGGCGAACTCGGCTTCCCGGTGCGCGACTTCACCAAGCTCGCCGACGGCGCAGTCATGGCGTTCCAGGGTGGCGTGCTCTACCGCAAGGACGGCAAGGACCACCACGTCGTGAAGGGCGTCATCGGCCAGCGCTGGGCGCTCGAGGGCTACGAGAAGGGCCCGCTCGGCTGGCCGACGTCGGACGAGATCTCGAACGGCACGGGCGGCAAGCGTCAGGCGTTCGAGCACGGCGTCCTCGAGTGGGACCCCTCAGGCGCGGTGAAGAAGATCGGCGACGCCGCGAAGGATCTCACTCTCGTCAACGCGGCCGGCATCCCGCTGGCCGTCGAAGCAGTCGACCTCATCGCGGCCTGAGCCGCACCCACAGAAGGAGTTCTCGTCATGTCTGTACCCACCCCTCGTCTTGTCCTCGGCCGCGAGCCCGCCGCCTGGACCTCCCTCGTCTCAGCCATCCTGGTTCTGCTGACCACGTTCGGGTTCAACATCCCCACCGAGACTCAGGGCGTGTTCATGGCCGCGGTCAACGCGGTGCTCGGTCTGCTCGTGGTGATCTCGGTGAAGGAGAGCGTGTACCCGGCGCTCGTCGCGGTCGTTCAGACCGCGGTGCCGCTGGTCGTTGCGTTCGGCTTGAACCTCAGCGAGCAGCAACAGGGCGCCATCCTCGCGGTCTCCACGATTGCTCTCGGATTCCTGTTCACCCGCCCGCAGGTCACACCGAAGGTGTTGGCAGGTATTGAGCTTCCCGCTGACGGCGTCGAGCGCGAAGTCAACCTCGGCCGATGACCGTGACCTCGAGCGCCAGCGCTTGGATGAACCCCGCCGCGCTGAGTGACATCGGCGTGGTGGGGGTCGTCGTCGGCATGGCGCTCGTGCTCGGTATCGCCTTCGCCCGTGGCTGGATCGTATGGGGATCGGAGATCTCGATCTACAAGACCGCGGCCGAGCGCGACGCCAAGACCATCGCCGACCTCCTCGAGACCAACGCGCGCAACGCGCAGACGATGGCCGAGTGGAATGTCGCCGGCCAGCTCATCGCGAGCCAGTCGAAGGCACTGCGAGAGAGCTTGGAGTCCAACTGATGTGGGGATTCAAGACCAAGGGGGCGAGCGCGCACGAAGTTGATGCGCGCTCGAAGCGAAACGCGCGATCGGCCGAAGAAGCCCGGTCCGAAAGCGCACGGCTCGCCGAACGGGCGCGGCCGGTACAGCGGGAGCTTCGTGACCAGTTGGAACGCAACCACTGGGCCGAGCTGATCTTCGGAAGGCTGAACTAGTGGAGCTGATAGCCGACTGGGCACTTGTGGTGCTCGCCGTGCTGGCCACCGTCTACACCATCTGCTACGCCGCATGGCAGTACTGGTGGAAGGAGCGGGTGTCACTCATCTACCTAGGCAAGTCGACCCTGATGTCGCTGGTCTTTCTCCAGATCTCGGCGTCAGTGTGGGCGGGTACTGACTATCCGGGGCGGGCGTGGATTCGATTCATCCTGTACTCGGGTGGCGCCGTGATGATGCTCGCGCTCCTGGTGATGCTGCTGGTGTTGCAGTACAAGACCCGCCGTGACCGTTGGGCGGCAGGCGACTTCCGCCGGCCATGGCAAGTGTGGCGCGACGAGATCCGAGCATGGTGGGCAGGACGGTCATGATCGAACTTCTCTGGGTCGACGGAACTTGGGCACCCCGCGGCGGCTCCCCCGCGTCGGAGGCGCTGCGCCGCGCGCTCGACCCCCGCAAGGTGAAGTTCACGTATGTGCCGTACCCGGCCGACTTCGGCCCGGCGACCGGCATGGGCGACCTGTCGTATGAGGAGTCGAAAGCGATCGGCGCGGCAGCGTTGGATCGAGCTGTCACCGAATCCCGCGAACTCGTGGTCGTCGGCGGCTACAGTGCGGGCGCGGCGGTCGCAGTGAAGTACGCGCGCGACATCCTGCCTCGGCGGCCTCGCCATCAGGTGCTCGCCGTCGCGACGCTGGGCGACCCGCACACGCCGGTGCATCACGGCCGGTCCGGGATCGCCGGGGCGCTGCACGTCCCGCGGCCTCGGTTCACCGAGTGGGCGCCGGGTGATCCGATCGCCGACCTGCCGCTAGGTTCACCGCTGCGCACGGTCGCCGACCTAACCGGGTGGATGTCGGTGCGCACACCCGAGGCCGCCCGCGCCTGGGCGTTCAAGACCGCTGAACGTCTGGCGGTGGCGCAGCCGTGGTGGAATCCGTTCCGCTGGCCCGATTTCGCGCGTGCGGGGGAGGACATCCGCAACTATCTCGGCACTGCGCATTCCACGGACTACGACGGTGGTGGCCACGCTAAGCGGTTGGCCCGCATGATCGAAGGGGTGAGTTAGCCATTACAGCTCCAGATCAGCCCGGTGCTGGTGTACCGGGCAAATACTTCCTGCCCGCGAACCGCCCGAACGGTGCCACGTCAGGCCTGTCGCAGTTCGCGAATGCGGATCAGGCGTTCTGGGATGACTACGCGTACAACCAGTTCAATCCGAAGTTTAAGCATATGGGTGAGCCGGTTGATGTGATCCGGTTGTTGGCTCATGCGGCGACGGCGAACATTGCGTCGATCATCAACGGCATTTTCAATGGCTGGTTTGGTGGCGGTTCGGTTGGTGATCCGCAAGAGGTTCAGTACACGATCCAGGCCATCGCTGACGCCGTCCTCAACGGCTACAACGTGGAAACCAAGGTCACGTCGGGTACGTGGACGAAACCTGAAAACATCACCGAACTGATCGTGGGTCTCATCGGATGTGGGAAGAACGGTTCGGACGGCACCTCCAGTACCACCACCCGCGCAGCTGGCGGCCTCGGCGGTGGATACATTTTCCAGCAACTCGACCCCGAATCAGTGGATTCGAGTACGCCTTACGTCGTTGGCACGAATGGCAATCCGTCCAGTTTCGGCACCCATATCACCACGACCCCAGGGCAGGGTGGGATCTCGACATCGTTCGGCTATTCACCCACCACATCCCTGCCGGGGAACGGCGGCGGTGGTGGTCTAGTGTCCTGAGTCATTAATTGTCATTCGGTTGATAGACTGGGGAATGGCAACCCGGGGTCCGCGAGCAGTGGATATTGTTCTGACCGATGACGAGCGCCGTGAGCTCGAAGGGTGGGCGCGTCGGCGAACGACGGCCTCGGGTTTGGCGATGCGATCACGAATCGTTCTCGCTGCCGCAGATGGCGGGTCGAATACCGAAGTGGCACAACGACTCGGCCTCAACCGAGGTACCGTGCGGCGATGGCGAGGCCGGTTCGTCGAGCACCGCTGCGAGGGGTTGCTCGACGAACCCCGGCCCGGGCGACCTCGAACCGTCGGCGACGAGCAGATCAAAGACCTGATCACCGCAACTCTCGAGACCACTCCGAAGAATGCGACACACTGGTCGACTCGGTCGATGGCTGAGCATCTCGACATGTCGCAGTCAACTGTTTCGCGTGTATGGAGAGCGTTCGGATTGGCTCCACACAAACAGGATTCGTGGAAGCTGTCGAAAGATCCCATGTTCACCGAAAAGGTCCGCGACGTCGTCGGGCTCTACATGAACCCACCCGAACGTGCCCTGGTGCTCTGCGTTGACGAGAAGACCCAGATCCAAGCGCTCGATCGCACCCAGCCGATCTTTCCCATGCTCCCGGGCACCCCGCAACGGGCCAGCCACGACTACGTGCGCAACGGCACCTCCAGCCTGTACGCGGCGTTGGACATCGCGTCGGGCAAAGTCATCGGTTCGCTTCACTCACGGCATCGCGCAACGGAATTCATCGGATTCCTCCGCAAGATCGACGCCGAGGTACCCGACGAGCTCGACGTCCACCTGGTCATGGACAATGCCTCCACCCACAAGACACCCGCGGTCAAGCGATGGCTGACCGCGCACCCGCGGTTTGTTGTCCACTTCACCCCCACCAGCTCATCCTGGATGAACCTCGTCGAACGCTGGTTCGCCGAACTGACCACCAAGAAACTCCAACGCTCCACCCACCGCACCGTACGAGCACTCAATGCCGACATCAGAGCGTGGATCGAGACCTGGAACGACAACCCCCGCCCCTACGTGTGGGTCAAGACCGCTGACCAGATCCTCGACTCCATCGCCCACTACTGCACACGAATTAATGACTCAGGACACTAGCAGACTCCGGCACGAATGGTTTGGCGGGCGGGTCAACGCCTCTCGGCGCTGGTGGGACTGCGGGGCAGGTGCGCCTAGCGGTAACGGTGGACCCGGTGGTGCAGGCGCGAACGTGTCGCCGGCAACTCAAACGAAGTGTGGCGGCGCCGGTGGTGGTGGCGGTGGTGGTGGTGGCCGTGTCAGCTTCCTCAACTACAGCGGCGGAGCTGGCGGCCCGGGCGGCTATCCCGGCGGTGGTGGTGGCGGTGGTGGTGGTTCGAACGGCGGTACCGGCTCATTCGGCGCTGGCGGTATCGGCGCTACCGGTGTGATCTGGATCTTCTGGAGATGAGTATGAAACCAGCAACCCTTGTGGCTGAAGCTCTTCCGCATATGCCGCCGATCACGAACCTGTACTCCACGGAGGATGGGTTCCTGTTGGTGTTGGTGGTGGAAGTGCCTGACATGACTTCGATTCTCACCAGCATGGGAATGCAGGTTCCCGTCTCGCGGTCGCATCTGAAACCGGATGTGTCGGTGTTCCTGTCGGATGAGCGTGGCCAGGTCATCGACTACGACGGTGACCCCGCCAACGGTTTGACCCCGATCCTGTCGACTGACTCGAAGTCGTTCGCGATGACCATCAACCCCGACCTCGCCACCCACGCTGATGCTTTGGCGGCACTCGGATATGAACTCACAGAACAGGAGACACCATGACCACCGTCACCCTCGGATGGGAGGGAACGAAAGCGGAAATCCCCCTCTACCAGAACAGTGACCTGGTTTTCTCCCTCGACCCCATCGACGCCACCTCCGGCAACATCACATCGTGGCCGGTCGGTGCAGCATCGACCCTCTACTTTTTCGAAGGCGACCCCGTCCGGAACGCCACCACCCCCATCATCTCCATCCCCGGCGTGGTGGAACCACCCTCCATCGACTATGTGGTGCAACAGGAAACGCTGGCCCCCATCATCGGGCGGGCCACCCACTTCCTGCTCACGGTGTCGATGCCCGAAACCCCCACCCAGGAATATCCCCTCTACTACGGGAAAGCAGTCCGCCGTGTCTGAGTGGACCGACGACAACGGCACCCGACATTGGATCGACGATCACGGGCGGGAACACGTCGACCTCACCGCCGAACAAACCCTCCACCTCGACATCAACTACAACCTAGGAGAATGACATGGCACTCGCCACCAACGCGATGAAAACCGCCCTGCTCAATGCGTATGCAGCGCAGGGAACGTGGATTTCCCTGCACACCGCCGACCCCGGCAGCACCGGCGCATCCGAGGTGTCGGGCGGTACCCCCGCGTATGCCCGCCAGCAGACGACCTGGGGGACTCCGGCGTCGGGTTCCATGACCGGGTCGAAGGTGTCGATCAACGTGCCCGCCACCACCGTCGTCGCGGCCGGCGTGTACTCGGCGCAAACCTCCGGCACCTATTTGGACAAACTGTCCATCCCCTCCACCACAGTCAGTGCGAACGCCACCATCGACGTCACCCCCACGATCACCATCACGTAGATGATCGTTCTGGCAGGCAGGGTGGTGACGGCAGTCCCCAACCGTCCCTACCTGTTTACGGCGGTACCGGTTCCGCGGGTGGGTGTGGTGCTACCTGCTGCACCCCACACGCGGGTGGTGGTACCGGAAGCCCGGCACACTGGGGTGAGGTTGCCGACGGCCCCGCACTATCGGACCCGCCGGCCCCGCACCAAAGAACGGTTGATGTCCGGCAACACCATCACCGTCACCGCTGCGGGTGTGGTGTACGCCCGACTCTGCGTGGACTATGCGGAGCAATCCGTCCAGGTGGGGCAGTCCGGGAAACTCGGTGTCGGCATAGCCGGTACCGGTTCGGGTGTGGTGGCTGGTGTGGGTGTGGTGCGTGCCCGTTACACCCTGACCGCAACCAACACCATCACCACCGACACCAGCAGCGATGGCCGCGCCCGCTACACACTCGACGCTACACAAGCGACCACTGTCACCCCTGCAGCGTCGACGGCAACTCTCTACACCCTGACCGCCACACAAGACATCACCATCACCCAACCTGTCGTCACCCGCCCACGCATTGAGCTGGATGCAGCACAAGACATGGTGGTGGCGCCGACAGCATCGTCAGTGCCATCGGTGGGATCGGTGAATGCGGATGCCTCCCAAACGTTCGAGGTGACGTCTGTGGCGGTGGTGAGGGTACGACACACCATCTCCGCCACCCAAACCACCACCGTGGGGCAGGCCACCGAACTGGGTGGCCTACGCGTACCGTTAGCCGCTTCTCAAACGGTGGCTGCCGACCAAACCGGTACGGCGCGGGCACGCTACACGCTGGCGGCACTGCAAACCATTAATGTCGCCGACACCGCAGACCTGCGCCCCCAGCTCGCCGCCGCCAACACTGTGACTGTCACTGGCACAGCCACATCCCGACCCCGCCACACCCTGACCGGCACCAACAGTGCTGCAACATCGAGTGCCGCGACCGCCACCCTCGTCACGTTCACCCGTCAACGCATGCAGAACGGGTCAGTATCGAACTCGTTCCTCCCGTATGTGCAGGTGACCGGGTTCACCTCTGACCCCACCTATCCGGCGACGGTCACCAACAATGCGCTCGTCGTGAAGGGCGCCGGGAACGTCACCCTCACCTGGTCGGCGACTGGTAACGGCAACATCAAAATCCAACGCAACGGTGTCGACGTCGGCAGCGTCGGACTCACCGGCACAGTGTCGTTGACCGTCGCCGCAGGCGACCAACTCACCATGTGGCATGCCTCGAATGGCGGACCTCAGTCAGTGTCTGGCTGCTGGATCAACATCACCCCCGCATAAGGCGCCCGTCTGCGGTACCCCCCTCCTGTTCGAAAGGAAGTTCATGTCCGGACGTTTGACTGGTGTGTATCAGCTCCCCGATGGGGGTTCCCGCCGCGGGATTCGAAACTGTGGATTCGGGTGCCGGTGGACCGCAACAACGCTGGGGTGACCGTGTACTCGGCGCCCACCGTCATCCCCATCAACCCGCCCACGCACCCGTCCGCCCCTGGTTTCTACGACTCGGGGTTGCTCCCTGAGGGTCCGTACCAGGTGCAGAAGGCGATCTTCGGGGCGAAGGATTACCGGTCGAAGTGGTATTCGGTTGTCCTGACAGAAGGTTCGCACACGCTGCAGGAGTTGATCGAGGACTACGACCCCGACGCCTACACCCCAGCCGTGGTGAACGCTGTCGCCACCCTGCGGGACGAGACCCGCACGGCCCGTGATGAGGCAGCCCAAATCCTGGAGGACGTGACGGCAGGTGCGGTACCGGATTCGGCGGTGGCATCGAAGATCACCGCCGAGGGGTCTGCCTCCCGTGCCGCGGTCGATGCCCGTGTCGCAGCAGGCACCACAGGCTTCCTCACACAAGAGGTAGCTGAGGAAACTTATGCTCCGCGCGTGGGGGGCGTGTTCTTCGTCGGCGAGCACGGTCTCGTGGGTGACTGGGCCGGGGGTGATGCCAACTCGGGGAGTGGCACTAATGACACCGCCGCGTTGACTGATCTCATCGCTGCCGTGCCTGACGGTTCGACGATCGTCTTCGATGCCACCAAGACCTACCGCCTCGACCCCTTGTCGATCACCGGTAAGTCACTCACGCTCGACTTCAATGGCGCACGGGTTGTGACGAAAACGATGGACTCCGGCGACCTGTCGGTGGCCAGCCCCTTTATCTCGTGGTCGTCCACCGTCGGCCCTGAGGTTGATCTCAGCAGCTCGGGGTTCGCCCGTGGAGCTACCGAGGTAATCACGAACCCTTTCTCAGGATCGAACGGGTTCTCAACCGACGACCTGGTCATCGTCCGTGACCGATACCCCGTCGCCCGGTGGGACACTGGCGCGAACGCCTCGTGGGTCGGACGCGGCGAGGTCAACATCGTGCAGTCGATCACGCCGTCCACAGGAACCGTGCGCCTCCGCATCCCCCTCAGCCACCAGTACCAGGCCAACTTCTCCGTGGTCCCCACGCTGCAACGCATCTCGACCCCGGTCCGTCCGGTCGTCAAGAACATCGGACTCATCATCGACACCAACCCCGACGGCATGTACACCGGGGACATCGAGACCTCAGGCGGTCACCTGTTCTACTTCTACGCCTGCGTGGACCCCCGAGTGGAGAACGTGCGCGCCGAGGGGTGGGAGAACCACATCGTCAACTTCAACAAGTGCCTGCGCCCGCGAACCATCGACATCGAGGGGCGAAACCCATTCCAGACAGGATCAGGGCACGGGTACATCGGGCGCATGACTCACTGCGTCGATGGCGAGTTCACCCGTAGCGTCGCCTACGGGACACGACACGTCGCCAACTACGTGGCGTCGGCGCGGTGTGGGTCGCGGTCGTGCCGGTCGTACCGCCCCGCTGGGGTGTCCTACCAGACCCACGGACTGCGGTCACGCGACATCTACTCGGTCGATGACACCGTGGTCGGCGGCGACTCGTCGGGCTGGTCACACGGCAACACCACCTACGCGGGCGACTACGGGTATCGCATTCTACGACCGCGCTACTACGGCACCAACAACGGTGTTCTCGCGCGCTGCGGCAGCACTGGTACACGCATCATCGACCCCGAGATTCACACCACAGCCAAGGGCGTGGAGGTGTCGAGCCTCGCGTCAGACGTGATCGTGGACCTCACCCAGGGGACCATCGAGATATTCGGAGAAGCGGGGACGTCCTACGCGGTACACGCCGCCGATGTCAACGGCAGCGGCGAGTACAAGCCGGGCTCGGTCACCGTCCACGGCCCCGGCGATCTCGTTGGAACTCGCGCCCTGGTGTCCCTCGACGTGACTGGTGCGGCCCGCATAGGTGGCGTCGAGTACGACCAGGGCGACGACCAGTTGCAGCGATGGGACGGCACCGACTGGGCCGAAGTCGAATCCGGTGGCGCAGCAGGCGTCACGCTCGATACCGACCAGACGATCACCGGGGCGAAGTCGATGGCCGAGGTGGGATTCTTCGGCACGTCCGCGCTCGGCACGAAGCCGTCCGCAACAGACGACCTCGGCACCGTCCTGTCCAGCCTTGGACTTCGCACTGCTGGTGGTGCGTATCCGATCACGACCTCGGGGGCGGTCGCTCTCACAGGCGGATTCCGTACCGGGCTCGGCAATCGATCCGGTACCTACAACATCACCACCAACACCGCGCCGTTCAACATGTGCGATGCCAGTGGTGGAGCGTTCACGATCTCACTGCCGAACACCGGATCGGCTGGGTATCGCTTCACTATCAAGAAGATCGACGCCTCAGCCAACGCGGTCACCGTGTCCGCGCCGATCGGCATCGACGGTGTGCCGACCCTCGTGCTCACCGATCAGTGGGAGTGGGTGGAGGTCGTCAGCACTTTCACCACAGGCCAGTACATGATCGTCGGTCGGGGCTGACCCCCGCCCATAACCGGAATCGGGACACCGCTGTCACGGCTCCCAGGCGTCGCCGAGTACCGCGGCGAGCCGGTCGGTGAGGTCCGGGGCCTCGGCGCGCTGGGAGTAGACCACGTCGTCGCATTCGACGGCGAGTGCGAGTAGGTCGGGGTCGGGTGGTGTCCATCCGCCGTCGGTGGCTTGTGTCATTTCGGCTTGCTGGCGGCGCATCTGTGCGCGTATGGCTTCGGCTGCGGCGCGTAGTACGTCCCGATCGGTCACCAGGTGATCATACGGGTTTCGTGAAATGTGTTGCGCTGCAACAGAAGTCGATGCTACTGTTATCTCACAAGTTCAGAGCGGGTGAGGTTCAGGAACACACACTGATCGTCGGAGCGCGATGCGCCGGCCACTGATAGGAAACACTGGGAACCCGATCGCAGAGCGTCATGATGCGACACCCGCTCTGAACTTGGACAACCTTGAACGCCCCATCCTCTCGTGAGGGTGGCGTTTTCTTTGCGTTGCAGCCGCGGGGTGGCGGGGTTCCCCTCAACGCAAGAAAACGCCCCCCTCACGCGTTCAAGGTTGTCCAAGTTCAGAGCGGGTGTCGCATCATGACGCTCTGCGATCGGGTTCCACCTATCAGTGGCCGGCGCATCGCGCTCCGACGATCAGTGTGTGTTCCTGAACCTCACCCGCTCTGAACTTGTGAGATAACAGTAGCATCGACTTCTGTTGCAGCGCAACACATTTCACGAAACCCGTATGATCACCTGGTGACCGATCGGGACGTACTACGCGCCGCAGCCGAAGCCATACGCGCACAGATGCGCCGCCAGCAAGCCGAAATGACACAAGCCACCGACGGCGGATGGACACCACCCGACCCCGACCTACTCGCACTCGCCGTCGAATGCGACGACGTGGTCTACTCCCAGCGCGCCGAGGCCCCGGACCTCACCGACCGGCTCGCCGCGGTACTCGGCGACGCCTGGGAGCCGTGACAGCGGTGTCCCGATTCCGGTTATGGGCGGGGGTCAGCCCCGACCGACGATCATGTACTGGCCTGTGGTGAAAGTGCTGACGACCTCCACCCACTCCCACTGATCGGTGAGCACGAGGGTCGGCACACCGTCGATGCCGATCGGCGCGGACACGGTGACCGCGTTGGCTGAGGCGTCGATCTTCTTGATAGTGAAGCGATACCCAGCCGATCCGGTGTTCGGCAGTGAGATCGTGAACGCTCCACCACTGGCATCGCACATGTTGAACGGCGCGGTGTTGGTGGTGATGTTGTAGGTACCGGATCGATTGCCGAGCCCGGTACGGAATCCGCCTGTGAGAGCGACCGCCCCGAGGTCGTGATCGGATACGCACCACCAGCAGTGCGAAGTCCAAGGCTGGACAGGACGGTGCCGAGGTCGTCTGTTGCGGACGGCTTCGTGCCGAGCGCGGACGTGCCGAAGAATCCCACCTCGGCCATCGACTTCGCCCCGGTGATCGTCTGGTCGGTATCGAGCGTGACGCCTGCTGCGCCACCGGATTCGACTTCGGCCCAGTCGGTGCCGTCCCATCGCTGCAACTGGTCGTCGCCCTGGTCGTACTCGACGCCACCTATGCGGGCCGCACCAGTCACGTCGAGGGACACCAGGGCGCGAGTTCCAACGAGATCGCCGGGGCCGTGGACGGTGACCGAGCCCGGCTTGTACTCGCCGCTGCCGTTGACATCGGCGGCGTGTACCGCGTAGGACGTCCCCGCTTCTCCGAATATCTCGATGGTCCCCTGGGTGAGGTCCACGATCACGTCTGACGCGAGGCTCGACACCTCCACGCCCTTGGCTGTGGTGTGAATCTCGGGGTCGATGATGCGTGTACCAGTGCTGCCGCAGCGCGCGAGAACACCGTTGTTGGTGCCGTAGTAGCGCGGTCGTAGAATGCGATACCCGTAGTCGCCCGCGTAGGTGGTGTTGCCGTGTGACCAGCCCGACGAGTCGCCGCCGACCACGGTGTCATCGACCGAGTAGATGTCGCGTGACCGCAGTCCGTGGGTCTGGTAGGACACCCCAGCGGGGCGGTACGACCGGCACGACCGCGACCCACACCGCGCCGACGCCACGTAGTTGGCGACGTGTCGTGTCCCGTAGGCGACGCTACGGGTGAACTCGCCATCGACGCAGTGAGTCATGCGCCCGATGTACCCGTGCCCTGATCCTGTCTGGAATGGGTTTCGCCCCTCGATGTCGATGGTTCGCGGGCGCAGGCACTTGTTGAAGTTGACGATGTGGTTCTCCCACCCCTCGGCGCGCACGTTCTCCACTCGGGGGTCCACGCAGGCGTAGAAGTAGAACAGGTGACCGCCTGAGGTCTCGATGTCCCCGGTGTACATGCCGTCGGGGTTGGTGTCGATGATGAGTCCGATGTTCTTGACGACCGGACGGACCGGGGTCGAGATGCGTTGCAGCGTGGGGACCACGGAGAAGTTGGCCTGGTACTGGTGGCTGAGGGGGATGCGGAGGCGCACGGTTCCTGTGGACGGCGTGATCGACTGCACGATGTTGACCTCGCCGCGTCCGACCCACGAGGCGTTCGCGCCAGTGTCCCACCGGGCGACGGGGTATCGGTCACGGACGATGACCAGGTCGTCGGTTGAGAACCCGTTCGATCCTGAGAAAGGGTTCGTGATTACCTCGGTAGCTCCACGGGCGAACCCCGAGCTGCTGAGATCAACCTCAGGGCCGACGGTGGACGACCACGAGATAAAGGGGCTGGCCACCGACAGGTCGCCGGAGTCCATCGTTTTCGTCACAACCCGTGCGCCATTGAAGTCGAGCGTGAGTGACTTACCGGTGATCGACAAGGGGTCGAGGCGGTAGGTCTTGGTGGCATCGAAGACGATCGTCGAACCGTCAGGCACGGCAGCGATGAGATCAGTCAACGCGGCGGTGTCATTAGTGCCACTCCCCGAGTTGGCATCACCCCGGCCCAGTCACCCACGAGACCGTGCTCGCCGACGAAGAACACGCCCCCCACGCGCGGAGCATAAGTTTCCTCAGCTACCTCTTGTGTGAGGAAGCCTGTGGTGCCTGCTGCGACACGGGCATCGACCGCGGCACGGGAGGCAGACCCCTCGGCGGTGATCTTCGATGCCACCGCCGAATCCGGTACCGCACCTGCCGTCACGTCCTCCAGGATTTGGGCTGCCTCATCACGGGCCGTGCGGGTCTCGTCCCGCAGGGTGGCGACAGCGTTCACCACGGCTGGGGTGTAGGCGTCGGGGTCGTAGTCCTCGATCAACTCCTGCAGCGTGTGCGAACCTTCTGTCAGGACAACCGAATACCACTTCGACCGGTAATCCTTCGCCCCGAAGATCGCCTTCTGCACCTGGTACGGACCCTCAGGGAGCAACCCCGAGTCGTAGAAACCAGGGGCGGACGGGTGCGTGGGCGGGTTGATGGGGATGACGGTGGGCGCCGAGTACACGGTCACCCCAGCGTTGTTGCGGTCCACCGGCACCCGAATCCACAGTTTCGAATCCCGCGGCGGGAACCCCCATCGGGGAGCTGATACACACCAGTCAAACGTCCGGACATGAACTTCCTTTCGAACAGGAGGGGGGTACCGCAGACGGGCGCCTTATGCGGGGGTGATGTTGATCCAGCAGCCAGACACTGACTGAGGTCCGCCATTCGAGGCATGCCACATGGTGAGTTGGTCGCCTGCGGCGACGGTCAACGACACTGTGCCGGTGAGTCCGACGCTGCCGACGTCGACACCGTTGCGTTGGATTTTGATGTTGCCGTTACCAGTCGCCGACCAGGTGAGGGTGACGTTCCCGGCGCCCTTCACGACGAGCGCATTGTTGGTGACCGTCGCCGGATAGGTGGGGTCAGAGGTGAACCCGGTCACCTGCACATACGGGAGGAACGAGTTCGATACTGACCCGTTCTGCATGCGTTGACGGGTGAACGTGACGAGGGTGGCGGTCGCGGCACTCGATGTTGCAGCACTGTTGGTGCCGGTCAGGGTGTGGCGGGGTCGGGATGTGGCTGTGCCAGTGACAGTCACAGTGTTGGCGGCGGCGAGCTGGGGGCGCAGGTCTGCGGTGTCGGCGACATTAATGGTTTGCAGTGCCGCCAGCGTGTAGCGTGCCCGCGCCGTACCGGTTTGGTCGGCAGCCACCGTTTGAGAAGCGGCTAACGGTACGCGTAGGCCACCCAGTTCGGTGGCCTGCCCCACGGTGGTGGTTTGGGTGGCGGAGATGGTGTGTCGTACCCTCACCACCGCCACAGACGTCACCTCGAACGTTTGGGAGGCATCCGCATTCACCGATCCCACCGATGGCACTGACGATGCTGTCGGCGCCACCACCATGTCTTGTGCTGCATCCAGCTCAATGCGTGGGCGGGTGACGACAGGTTGGGTGATGGTGATGTCTTGTGTGGCGGTCAGGGTGTAGAGAGTTGCCGTCGACGCTGCAGGGGTGACAGTGGTCGCTTGTGTAGCGTCGAGTGTGTAGCGGGCGCGGCCATCGCTGCTGGTGTCGGTGGTGATGGTGTTGGTTGCGGTCAGGGTGTAACGGGCACGCACCACACCCACACCAGCCACCACACCCGAACCGGTACCGGCTATGCCGACACCGAGTTTCCCGGACTGCCCCACCTGGACGGATTGCTCCGCATAGTCCACGCAGAGTCGGGCGTACACCACACCCGCAGCGGTGACGGTGATGGTGTTGCCGGACATCAACCGTTCTTTGGTGCGGGGCCGGCGGGTCCGATAGTGCGGGGCCGTCGGCAACCTCACCCCAGTGTGCCGGGCTTCCGGTACCACCACCCGCGTGTGGGGTGCAGCAGGTAGCACCACACCCACCCGCGGAACCGGTACCGCCGTAAACAGGTAGGGACGGTTGGGGACTGCCGTCACCACCCTGCCTGCCAGAACGATCATCTACGTGATGGTGATCGTGGGGGTGACGTCGATGGTGGCGTTCGCACTGACTGTGGTGGAGGGGATGGACAGTTTGTCCAAATAGGTGCCGGAGGTTTGCGCCGAGTACACGCCGGCCGCGACGACGGTGGTGGCGGGCACGTTGATCGACACCTTCGACCCGGTCATGGAACCCGACGCCGGAGTCCCCAGGTCGTCTGCTGGCGGGCATACGCGGGGGTACCGCCCGACACCTCGGATGCGCCGGTGCTGCCGGGGTCGGCGGTGTGCAGGGAAATCCACGTTCCCTGCGCTGCATACGCATTGAGCAGGGCGGTTTTCATCGCGTTGGTGGCGAGTGCCATGTCATTCTCCTAGGTTGTAGTTGATGTCGAGGTGGAGGGTTTGTTCGGCGGTGAGGTCGACGTGTTCCCGCCCGTGATCGTCGATCCAATGTCGGGTGCCGTTGTCGTCGGTCCACTCAGACACGGCGGACTGCTTTCCCGTAGTAGAGGGGATATTCCTGGGTGGGGGTTTCGGGCATCGACACCGTGAGCAGGAAGTGGGTGGCCCGCCCGATGATGGGGGCCAGCGTTTCCTGTTGCACCACATAGTCGATGGAGGGTGGTTCCACCACGCCGGGGATGGAGATGATGGGGGTGGTGGCGTTCCGGACGGGGTCGCCTTCGAAAAAGTAGAGGGTCGATGCTGCACCGACCGGCCACGATGTGATGTTGCCGGAGGTGGCGTCGATGGGTCGAGGAGAAAACCAGGTCACTGTTCTGGTAGAGGGGATTTCCGCTTTCGTTCCCTCCCATCCGAGGGTGACGGTGGTCATGGTGTCTCCTGTTCTGTGAGTTCATATCCGAGTGCCGCCAAAGCATCAGCGTGGGTGGCGAGGTCGGGTTGATGGTCATCGCGAACGACTTCGAGTCAGTCGACAGGATCGGGGTCAAACCGTTGGCGGGGTCACCGTCGTAGTCGATGACCTGGCCACGCTCATCCGACAGGAACACCGACACATCCGGTTTCAGATGCGACCGCGAGACGGGAACCTGCATTCCATGCTGGTGAGAATCGAAGTCATGTCAGGCACTTCCACCACCAACACCAACAGGAACCCATCCTCCGTGGAGTACAGGTTCGTGATCGGCGGCATATGCGGAAGAGCTTCAGCCACAAGGGTTGCTGGTTTCATACTCATCTCCAGAAGATCCAGATCACACCGGTAGCGCCGATACCGCCAGCGCCGAATGAGCCGGTACCGCCGTTCGAACCACCACCACCGCCACCACCACCGCCGGGATAGCCGCCCGGGCCGCCAGCTCCGCCGCTGTAGTTGAGGAAGCTGACACGGCCACCACCACCACCGCCACCACCACCGGCGCCGCCACACTTCGTTTGAGTTGCCGGCGACACGTTCGCGCCTGCACCACCGGGTCCACCGTTACCGCTAGGCGCACCTGCCCCCGCAGTCCACCAGCGCCGAGAGGCGTTGACCCGCCCGCCAAACCATTCGTGCCGGAGTCTGCTAGTGTCCTGAGTCATTAATTCGTGTGCAGTAGTGGGCGATGGAGTCGAGGATCTGGTCAGCGGTCTTGACCCACACGTAGGGGCGGGGGTTGTCGTTCCAGGTCTCGATCCACGCTCTGATGTCGGCATTGAGTGCTCGTACGGTGCGGTGGGTGGAGCGTTGGAGTTTCTTGGTGGTCAGTTCGGCGAACCAGCGTTCGACGAGGTTCATCCAGGATGAGCTGGTGGGGGTGAAGTGGACAACAAACCGCGGGTGCGCGGTCAGCCATCGCTTGACCGCGGGTGTCTTGTGGGTGGAGCATTGTCCATGACCAGGTGGACGTCGAGCTCGTCGGGTACCTCGGCGTCGATCTTGCGGAGGAATCCGATGAATTCCGTTGCGCGATGCCGTGAGTGAAGCGAACCGATGACTTTGCCGACGCGATGTCCAACGCCGCGTACAGGCTGGAGGTGCCGTTGCGCACGTAGTCGTGGCTGGCCCGTTGCGGGGTGCCCGGGAGCATGGGAAAGATCGGCTGGGTGCGATCGAGCGCTTGGATCTGGGTCTTCTCGTCAACGCAGAGCACCAGGCACGTTCGGGTGGGTTCATGTAGAGCCCGACGACGTCGCGGACCTTTTCGGTGAACATGGGATCTTTCGACAGCTTCCACGAATCCTGTTTGTGTGGAGCCAATCCGAACGCTCTCCATACACGCGAAACAGTTGACTGCGACATGTCGAGATGCTCAGCCATCGACCGAGTCGACCAGTGTGTCGCATTCTTCGGAGTGGTCTCGAGAGTTGCGGTGATCAGGTCTTTGATCTGCTCGTCGCCGACGGTTCGAGGTCGCCCGGCCGGGGTTCGTCGAGCAACCCTCGCAGCGGTGCTCGACGAACCGGCCTCGCCATCGCCGCACGGTACCTCGGTTGAGGCCGAGTCGTTGTGCCACTTCGGTATTCGACCCGCCATCTGCGGCAGCGAGAACGATTCGTGATCGCATCGCCAAACCGAGGCCGTCGTTCGCCGACGCGCCACCCTTCGAGCTCACGGCTCGTCATCGGTCAGAACAATATCCACTGCTCGCGGACCCCGGGTTGCCATTCCCCAGTCTATCAACCGAATGACAATTAATGACTCAGGACACTAGACCACCACCGCCGCCGTTCCCCGGCAGGGATGTGGTGGGTGAATAGCCGAACGATGTCGAGATCCCACCCTGCCTGGGGTCGTGGTGATATGGGTGCCGAAACTGGACGGATTGCCATTCGTGCCAACGACGTAAGGCGTACTCGAATCCACTGATTCGGGGTCGAGTTGCTGGAAAATGTATCCACCGCCGAGGCCGCCAGCTGCGCGGGTGGTGGTACTGGAGGTGCCGTCCGAACCGTTCTTCCCACATCCGATGAGACCACGATCAGTTCGGTGATGTTTTCAGGTTTCGTCCACGTACCCGACGTGACCTTGGTTTCCACGTTGTAGCCGTTGAGGACGGCGTCAGCGATGGCCTGGATCGTGTACTGAACCTCTTGCGGATCACCAACCGAACCGCCACCAAACCAGCCATTGAAAATGCCGTTGATGATCGACGCAATGTTCGCCGTCGCCGCATGAGCCAACAACCGGATCACATCAACCGGCTCACCCATATGCTTAAACTTCGGATTGAACTGGTTGTACGCGTAGTCATCCAGAACGCCTGATCCGCATTCGCGAACTGCGACAGGCCTGACGTGGCACCGTTCGGGCGGTTCGCGGCAGGAAGTATTTGCCCGGTACACAGCACCGGGCTGATCTGGAGCTGTAATGGCTAACTCACCCCTTCGATCATGCGGGCCAACCGCTTAGCGTGGCCACACCGTCGTAGTCCGTGAATGCGCAGTGCCGAGATAGTTGCGGATGTCCTCCCCGCACGCGCGAAATCGGCCAGCGGAACGGATTCCACCACGGCTGCGCCACCGCCAGACGTTCAGCGGTCTTGAACGCCAGGCGCGGGCGGCCTCGGGTGTGCGCACCGACATCCACCCGGTTAGGTCGGCGACCGTGCGCAGCGGTGAACCTAGCGGCAGGTCGGCGATCGGATCACCGGCGCCACTCGGTGAACCGAGGCCGCGGGACGTGCAGCGCCCCGGCGATCCCGGACCGGCCGTGATGCACCGGCGTGTGCGGGTCGCCCAGCGTCGCGACGGCGAGCACCTGATGCGAGGCCGCCGAGGCAGGATGTCGCGCGCGTACTTCACTGCGACCGCGCGCCCGCACTGTAGCCGCCGACGACCACGAGTTCGCGGGATTCGGTGACAGCTCGATCCAACGCTGCCGCGCCGATCGCTTTCGACTCCTCATACGACAGGTCGCCCATGCCGGTCGCCGGGCCGAAGTCGGCCGGGTACGGCACATACGTGAACTTCACCTTGCGGGGGTCGAGCGCGCGGCGCAGCGCCTCCGACGCGGGAGCCGCCGCGGGTGCCCAAGTTCCGTCGACCCAGAGAAGTTCGATCATGACCGTCCTGCCCACCATGCTCGGATCTCGTCGCGCCACACTTGCCATGGCCGGCGGAAGTCGCCTGCCGCCCAACGGTCACGGCGGGTCTTGTACTGCAACACCAGCAGCATCACCAGGAGCGCGAGCATCATCACGGCGCCACCCGAGTACAGGATGAATCGAATCCACGCCCGCCCCGGATAGTCAGTACCCGCCCACACTGACGCCGAGATCTGGAGAAAGACCAGCGACATCAGGGTCGACTTGCCTAGGTAGATGAGTGACACCCGCTCCTTCCACCAGTACTGCCATGCGGGCGTAGCAGATGGTGTAGACGGTGGCCAGCACGGCGAGCACCACAAGTGCCCAGTCGGCTATCAGCTCCACTAGTTCAGCCT
>NZ_FNLM01000022.1 GCF_900105725.1 Gordonia westfalica | reverse complement strand
CCCTGCCGAAATGGTTAGGGCCTCCGATCCCGAAATGGGAGGTAGTTCAATGCCTGGACCTGCTCCGAAGCACCCGTCTGTGCGTGCTCGCCGCAACAACCCGAAGAAGGACTTCCGGTCTCTGCCGTCTGAGGGGCGTGAGGGCGCTACGCCTGAGTGGCCTCTGCTTCCGGATGTGAATGCGTCGGCGATGCTCGAGGTTGCTCGCGATCGTGTCGCGTCACTCCAGGTGGAGTTGGAGGGTGAGGACGATGGTCGCGCGAAGGGCCGGCTGCGGCGCGATCTGAACAAGAATGAACTGCTGGTGGCCCAGTTGCAGTTGCAGATTGAGCAGGCCACTGATGCAGAGAAGGCGTTGTGGGCGGATCTGTGGTCGACGCCTCAGGCGGTGATCTGGGAAGAGTCCATACGCATCGTGAGGTTGCGCAATATGTGCGGTGGAAGGTTCGTGCCGAGCAGGGCGACCTGAAGGCTGCTGCGGAGGCGCGGCAGTTGTCTGACCGTCTCGGGTTGAATCCGCTGGCGCTGATGCGTCTGCGGGCCGAGGTTGAGCATGTCGACGAGGTGGAGAACCGTGGCAAGCGCCGGCGGGAAACGTCGGTGCCGCAGCGGAAGAATCCTCCGAAGGATGATCCGCGCTCGAGTCTCTACGCCGTGTGACCCGTGCTGCTGGTCGTTCCGGGTCCAGACCCGGAACCCTGGCCAACCCTGGGGCCGCAGATATGCGATCTGATCGAGGATCGTGCGATCTATGGCCCGGGTTCGTTGCAGGGGGAGCCGTACGAGATTGACCCGGAGTTTCGGGCGTTCATCCATCGTGCTTTCGAGGTGTTCCCGAAAGGTCATCCTTGGGAGGGACGTCGTCGGTTCAAACGGGTTGGACTGTCAGTCCGCAAGGGGTTGGCGAAGACAGAGAAGCAGGCGCTCCTAGCGTTCTGTGAGCTTCATCCGGAGGGGCCGACCCGGTTTGACGGGTGGGATGCCTCGGGGAATCCGGTGGGTAGGCCGGTGAACTCGCCGTACATTCCGATGTTGGCGGTGTCGGTGGAGCAGGTTGAGGAACTTGCTTACGGCGCTTTGAAGTACATCGTCGAAGAAGGCCCTGATGCGGACCTGTTCGATTCGACGTTGGATCGGATTGTGCGGCTGAATGATCACGGTCGTGCTGACGGCAAAGCGGTCGCATTGTCGAACAACCCAGGGTCTCGTGACGGCGCTCGTACGACGATGAACTGTTTCGATGAGCCGCACCGGCTGTATTTGCCGCGGCAGTTGAAGGCGCACCAGACGATGGATGCGAACCTGCCGAAACGTCCGCTGGATGATCCGTGGTCGTTGTATGTGGGGACTGCCGGTCAACCCGGTCAGGGTTCGGTGGCTGAAGAGATTCACATCGAGGCCACGCAGATCGCTGAAGGCAAAATTCAGCGTCCGGACTTGTTCTATCTGTATCGCACGGATGACGATCCCGAACGGGATCTGTCGGATAAGGACGAGCGGATTCGGGCGATCGCTGAGGCGACCGGCCCGATCGGCGAGTTCGGTCCGGGCCAGTTCGACGAGATCGCTTCGAAGTGGGATCGCCCTGGCGCCGATGGGCCGTATCTCGAGCGGGTGTGGTTGAACCGGTGGAAACGTCAGGGCGACCAGGCGTTTGACATGAAGAAGATCAAACCGGGTTTGTGCCGCTCAGGGGAGCGCATCCCTAAGGGCGGGTTCATCACTCTCGGTTTCGATGGCGCCCGGTTCCGTGACGCTACCGCGTTGGTGGCGACGAGCATCGACACCGGGTTGCAGGAGTTGCTGGGGTTGTGGAACGCCCCGACGATGACGACCTAGAAGACGACGGTTGGGAAGTCAACGAAGCTGAGGTGACCGCCGCCGTCGAGGACGCCATGACCCGGTATGCGGTGTGGAAGATGTACGCCGACCCCCACACTGGACCGAAACGGTCGGCTCGTGGGCTGCGAAATGGCCTGACCGGGTGGAGGAGTGGTGGACCGCCCGAGTGAAGCCGATGGCGTACACGCTGCGCGAGTATCGGGAAGCCATCGACTCGGGGTCGATCACATTCGGTGGCGAACACAGCCACGAGGACTTTGTCAGGCACCTCGGAAACGCGGGCCGCAAGGAACTGAAGATCGTGGACGACGAGGGGAAACCCTTGGATGTCCTCCAGAAGCAAGATGGTCGGGCTGACCTCAAGTTTGATGCCGCGATGGCGTCGGTGCTGTCGTGGAAAGCCTGTCTGGACGCACGCAAGTCAGGGGCTCGACCGCCAAGGCCGGTCGGAATGCCACGTCGCATCTACTGAGAGGGGTGGTGCATGATTCCGGTGACGCCGGCCGAATGGCTCCCCGTCCTCACAGCCCGTTTGGATGCTGCGCAGCCGCGAATCAGTCTGCTGCGTCGCTACGTTGACGGCGACGCCCCGCTCCCTGAGATGGGTAAGAATGTGCGGGCGTCGTGGCAGCGTTTTCAGCGGCAGTCGCGCGTCAACCTGGCGACGAAGATCTCGTCATCCTTGGCGGAGCGGCTGATCCCCAACGGTATTGATGTTGGCTCCAACACCGACAGTGATGTGGTGGCTGCGGCGCAAAGGATCTGGCGCGATAACCGCATCAAAGGTGTGGTCGCTAAGGAAGCCACCCATCACATGCTGAATTACGCCACCAGCTACATGACTGCATGGGTCGGGGACAATGGGCACGCCGTCATCACGGCGGACTCACCGGAAATGATGTACGCGGCGACTGACCCGTTGCAGCCGTGGAAGGCGCGCGCCGCGATCCGTTGGTGGCGTGACTCGGATGCGGAAACAGACTTTGCGATCGTGTGGTGTCAGATCGGCTGGCAGCTGTTCAGCCGTTCGGTGTGGGTAAACCCTGCCGAGGTGGTGGAGCGGCGCATCCGCAACAACCGTGCCAGTTCGGATCAGTGGGATGCGGCGACAGAGTTCGTCATCACCGGCGAGGGGCCGCCGGTGGTGGTGTTGAACAACCCGCTCGGAATGGGTGAGTTCGAACCCCATCTCGACACCATCACCCGCATCAACGCGGGAATCCTCGAGCGTCGTGTGACATCAGCGATGCAGGCGTGGCGTCAGCGCGCCCTCACGGGAGGTCTGCCACAGAAGGACGCCGAAGGCAACGACATCGATTGGGCGTCGGTGTTCGAGCCGGCGCCTGGTGCGTTGTGGGACATCCCTGCTGGTATCGAGTTGTGGGAGTCCGATGCCACCGATATTAGGCCTCTTCTGGAGGGTGTGAAGGATGACTTGCGGGAGCTGTCGGAGATGTCGGCCACCCCGTTCCCCGCGCTGCTTCCGGGTTCTCAGAATCAGTCGGCTACCGGCTCTGCTGCGATGAAGGAAGCGTTGATCCTGAAGGCGCGTGACCGACTTGACGTGGTTGATACGGGCTTGTCGGCGATCATCTCGAAAGCTTTGCGTATCGAGGGGTTTGAGACCGAGGAGACGATCTCCTTGTCGTGGGAACCGCCGGATCACGTGTCGCTGTCGGAGAAGTATGACGCCGCGGTGAAGGCGAAGGGTGCGGGGGAGTCATGGAAGTCGATTGCCCGCAACATTCTTGGCTACTCGCCGGAGCAGATCGAGCAGGATGCCTTAGATCTGGCTGACGAGCAGCTGATGAGTTTCGTGGACAACGCGAATGCCCGAGTCTGATCGCCTTCTGATCGGCTACCAACAGGCCGTTGCGGACGTCCGCGCGCGGGTGATGAACTACGCCAACGCAATCTGGGGTGGGCTTCCCGCGTTCCGTGATGCTCAGGCAGAGAGGCTGATTGCCCGACTGGTGCCGATGGTGACGGCGGGACAACTTCAAGTCGCGAATCTGACGTCCAGTTATATTGCCCGTGCTGTATCAGGTGGAGTTCCGCTTCCAGTGGATCGAGACGGGGTTACCCGTGGCCGTGGGGTGGACCCCGAACTGTTGTACCGGAGGCCTTTTGAGCAGGTATGGGCCGACCTTTCCGAATCCGCACCGCTGGATGCGGCAGTCGCGGCCGGGGCCACACGGTTGATGCATCTGGTGGCGACGGACATGCAGATGGCGAAGGTACGGCAGGCCGACGCGTCCCTCCAGGCTGCTGGAGTCAAGGCGTACCGGCGGGTGCTGAACGGCCCCAAGAACTGTGCTCTCTGTGTCATCGCCTCTACTCAGCGCTATCACGTTGGTGACCTGTCGCCCATACACCCTGGATGTGACTGTTCGGTCGCTCCCGTGAAGTCGGATTGGAACGGCGACCGGGTGATCGATCCGGATCTACTCGAGGACACACACAAGCAGGTGCGGGAACTTACCGGCGCCGACAATCGCGCCGCCCACGACTACCAGAAACTTCTCCTGGTCCGCGACCACGGAGAGATCGGCCCCGTCCTCACATGGCGGGACCAGAACTTCAAAGCCGCCTAGAGCTTCCCTCGCACACCAGTGCGGGGATTTTGAGCGCCGCAACGGCGCACCATCCGACGAAACGTCAGGAGCAACATGCCCGAGGAAACTGCTGCCGCCGAAACGGTTGACCAGCAAGACGACCCGACCGCCGAGGTTGAGACCACCGACAGTGAGCCCACGCTCAGTGTGGAGGATCTCATCGCTGAACGCGACAAGTGGAAGTCGCTGTCTCGCGAGAACGAGAAGGGCCGGAAGGCGAACGCCGACAAGGCCCGCAAGTACGACGAACTGCTGGCGCAGAAGGAACGCGACGAGCAGACCTGGCAGGAGCGGGCCGAAAAGGCCGAAGCTGCCCTCGCTGCAAACACGAAGCAGCGGGAACGCGACAACCTCGCCAAGAAGATCGTGGAAGGCACCGATGTGCCCGCGGATCTACTCGTCGGTGACACCGAGGAGGAGATGCGCGCCCATCTCGACCGCCTGCAATCGTTCCGCGGACCCAAGCAGACCGTACCGCCCGCTGCCCCGGCATCGGTGGTTGCCAATGCCGATGCGGCGCCGGCGAACAAGGTGCAGCAGCTCACTCAGGCAGACCTGAAGAACATGTCCCCAGCCCAGATTCGCGACGCTGACGCCAAAGGCCAGCTCGACGAACTCAAGGGCATCCGAAAGTAAGGAGCCATCATGGCCATCACCCATTTCATTCCCGAACTGTGGGCGGCGAACATCACCCAGGCGTGGGACGCCGAGAAGGTGTTCGCCGCTCTGCTCGACCGCCAGTACGAAGGCGTCGCGACAAAGGGCAACACCGTCCACATCCCCGGTGTCGTCGCACCCGCGATCAAGGACTACAAGGCCAACAACCGCACCACGTCGGCTGACGCCATCACCGACACCGGCGTCGACCTCCTGATCGACCAGGAGAAGAACTTCGACTTCAAGGTCGACGACATCGACGCCGCCCAGTCTGCGGGCAGCCTGGCCCCGTACACCGACGCCGCCGGAAAGGCGCTCGTCGATGACGCGGACAAGTTCATCGCCACCATGCTCGCCGCCGGAGCCACCAACCTGTCGGGCTCCGCTCCGGACACCGGGAACAAGGCATTCGACCTCGTCAAGGCTGCTCGTGTGGCCCTGAACAAGAAGAACGCCCCCGCCTCCGGCCGAGTTCTCGTGTGCAACGCCGACTTCGAAGGTCTGCTCCTCGGCGCGGATTCGAAGCTCACCAGCTTCGATGTGTCCGGCGACAACAACGGCCTCCGCAACGGCACCATCGGCTCCCTCCTCGGGTTCCGTGTGCTGTCGTCGAACAACCTGCCCAACAACTCCACCCCCGGCTTCGTGGCGTTCCACCCGGAGGCCGCGGCCTACGTGTCGCAGCTCGATAAGGTGGAGGCCCTGCGCGCCGACAACAGCTTCGCCGACCGGCTGCGCGGCCTGCACGTGTACGGCGGCAAGGTTGTCCGTCCGGACGGCGTCGTCAAGTTCGGAATGACTTCGGGTAGCTGATCCAGGTGTCTCTTCCTCCCCTTGCTGTTCGTGACGACGTGATCGCCGTGGCGCAAAGGGACCTGACCGAACCTGAGCACGCGTCGGTGTATCAACTGTTGGATGCGGCATCGGACCAGTTCCGTGCCGCATCCCAACAGCAGTTCACCCCCGGCGAGTCGACGGTGCGGTTGAAGGTGAATGGTGGGCGGGTCCGTCTGGACCAGTTGCCAGTCACAGGGGTGACGTCTGTGACCGATGACGCGGGAAACTCTGTGGACTACACCCGAAATGGGATGTGGTTGACCGTCGGATGTGATTCTTCACGGTTCCTCACTGTCACATACTCGCATGGCGGAGAAGTGCCGCCGCGTGTGAAGAATGCGGTCGCCGAAATGGTGATCCGCGCTCTTGTGACGCCGGAGGAAGTGATGGCCGGAGCCCGGTCGCTGACCGACTCCGCAGGTCCGATCTCGCAGACCACTGCATGGTCGGTCCGAGCGCCGAACTCGGGTTTGCAGATGTCCGAGTCGGACCTGAAGTTGGCGGCATCGTTTCGCTGGCAGGGAGGGCAAGTCATTGTCCAGGCACCGTAGGGGAATACCCGCCGTCTTCGACGTAGAACACCTGCCGTTCAACGGAACCGGCGCCGACGACTACGGCAACGATGTCGAGTCCTGGGGCGAACCGGACCCGCGGAAGTTCGTGACGTTCATCGACCCACAAAGCGATGAACTAGATCTCCCGGGGCACATCCGGGACTCCGTTGACGTGGGAATCATCGTCCTCCCCGATTTCGGTCCGGTGTCACCACGTGACAGGGAAGTCATCGACGGAACTGTCTATGACGTTGTCGGCCAACCCAAGGACTACACCAGGATTCCGTCTCTCACGGGCGGCGGTTGCTACGTCGTAACTCTGAAGGTGGTGAAGTCGTCGTGAGAATCGAGTGGAATCAGAAGGCGTTCAAGGACGTCCGATACGGTCGGACGTCCGACATCATCAGCGAGCTCGAGGGTCATGCTGAGCGCATTGCTGACGATGCGAGCGCTATGGGCGAGGGCACGTACGCGGTGGGTTCACGGGCAGGCATGGCACGTCCCCAGGGCCGTTGGCGTGCCTCTGTCGTCACCGCCGACTACAAGGCGCAACGCGACAATGCCCGCAACAACACGATCCTCAGGGCTCTCGGATAACTGATGTCGACACCCACGCTGGCGGCGCTCTCCATCTGCCGAGCGGCGCTGCCTGGAGTGAAGTTCTCCACGACCGTCTCAGAAGACCCTGCCCGATTCGGGAGGGTTTCTCGTATCGGCGGCCCACGGGATCGCTCACTGGATCGCGCTCGCATCCTTGTCGAACTGTACGGCTCAACCCCCAAGGGCAGCCCGGACACGGCGTGGACTGAGCAATCGATCGGAACCATCGCGGACGGATTCCAGGCTGCATCCTCGGGCGGCCCATGGGCAGGCCTGTGGGTAACCGACTGGGTCATGAACAGCCTGGCCGACTATCCCAACCCGGACTATGAAAAGCATTCCCGGTTCCAGTTCACCGGGACACTCTTCGTGCTCCGAACCTAAAGTCTCCTAACTGAATAACCCTTTCGCGGCTCCTGGTCACCTCGCCTGAAAGGGGCAAAACAATGGCAGTCGAACACTCTTACGTGGCGCAGTCGCTCGACGGCGGCGTCTACTGGCGGGCACCTCTGGGTACCACGCTTCCCACCGCTCCGGTCGAGTCGCCGGAAGACCTGAACGCCGCGTTCGAGGACCACGGAACCGCGGCGGTCGACGGCCTGTCGGTCGGCATCACCCGCACCTCGAACACCGTCAAGGACTTCGACGGTGGCGACTACGTCGATGTGCAGACCGAGTACGGCACCAGCTTCAAGATCAAGCTGCTCGACGTCGACCTGCCGTCGGTGAAGCGGACCGTCGCAGGTGACGACAACGTCACCCTCATCCCCGCTGCCGGCGGCAAGGGGCAGCGCTACCACGTCCGCCACAACTCGTCGCAGCTTCCGCTGTCGGCCCACGTGTTCGCCACGAAGTGCGGCAAGAAGTTCAAGACGTACGTCGTGGAGAAGGGCCGCGTCTCGGAGATCGCGGAGTGGAAGGACGAGTCGCAGGACGCGTCGGGCGTGGAGTTGACGATCCGAGCGTTCCGCAACTCCAACGGCGACTACGTCGACGAGTTCGGCGACGTGGACGGCATCGCCGCCACTTCGGGTAGCTGACCCGTCTTGCCCGGGGAGGTATCTAGCCTCCCCGGGCACACAATCTCGGCCTGGCGAAGGGGTGTCATGTTGTCCCTGACCAGGAGCCGCGTCCTTTTGCCAGGCCGGGGCTGCTCCTGGTTGAAGTTCTATCCCAATGTTGAAAGGTTCCTGGTCAAACCATGTCTGTTCCCGAAGGCTACGCAGTAGCCCCCTCGTCCGACGATCACCTGTTGAAGTTCGCCGTCCCCATCCCCGGGCGCGATCCGGTACTGGTGTCGATGCCGCCGCGCAAGTGGATGGACCCCGCGAGATCAAGAAGTACCAGGACTGGATCACCCCGTTCGGGGAAGCGGATGTGAAGATCGCCGAATGGGCGAACAGCCTCAACAGCGCGGAGAAGACGCTGCCGCGCCCGGTCGACGCAGAGGAAACCCTGAAGGGTTTCGAGGAGAAGGAAGTCTCCTCTCCGAGTGTCTCGAGCGCTCGTTCGCCCATGTCGGCGATCTTCACATCCGCTTCCCCGAACGTAGGTGCCCGAGGTGACCTCGCAGGTCTCTGCGTCGACGTGCTCTTGCATCTTCTCGCGCGGGGTGTTCGCCATCGCGACTCCTGCGCGGCGGGGCCATCCGGACGACCGGCAGTCACCGCGCGGCGGATCGCGCCCGGGGATGGGGACGGCGAACTTCAACAGGTGATCGTCGGACGAGGGGGCTACTGCGTAGCCTTCGGGAACAGACATGGTTTGACCAGGAACCTTTCAACATTGGGATAGAACTTCAACCAGGAGCAGCCCCGGCCTGGCAAAAGGACGCGGCTCCTGGTCAGGGACAACATGACACCCCTTCGCCAGGCCGAGATTGTGTGCCCGGGGAGGCTAGATACCTCCCCGGGCAAGACGGGTCAGCTACCCGAAGTGGCGGCGATGCCGTCCACGTCGCCGAACTCGTCGACGTAGTCGCCGTTGGAGTTGCGGAACGCTCGGATCGTCAACTCCACGCCCGACGCGTCCTGCGACTCGTCCTTCCACTCCGCGATCTCCGAGACGCGGCCCTTCTCCACGACGTACGTCTTGAACTTCTTGCCGCACTTCGTGGCGAACACGTGGGCCGACAGCGGAAGCTGCGACGAGTTGTGGCGGACGTGGTAGCGCTGCCCCTTGCCGCCGGCAGCGGGGATGAGGGTGACGTTGTCGTCACCTGCGACGGTCCGCTTCACCGACGGCAGGTCGACGTCGAGCAGCTTGATCTTGAAGCTGGTGCCGTACTCGGTCTGCACATCGACGTAGTCGCCACCGTCGAAGTCCTTGACGGTGTTCGAGGTGCGGGTGATGCCGACCGACAGGCCGTCGACCGCCGCGGTTCCGTGGTCCTCGAACGCGGCGTTCAGGTCTTCCGGCGACTCGACCGGAGCGGTGGGAAGCGTGGTACCCAGAGGTGCCCGCCAGTAGACGCCGCCGTCGAGCGACTGCGCCACGTAAGAGTGTTCGACTGCCATTGTTTTGCCCCTTTCAGGCGAGGTGACCAGGAGCCGCGAAAGGGTTATTCAGTTAGGAGACTTTAGGTTCGGAGCACGAAGAGTGTCCCGGTGAACTGGAACCGGGAATGCTTTTCATAGTCCGGGTTGGGATAGTCGGCCAGGCTGTTCATGACCCAGTCGGTTACCCACAGGCCTGCCCATGGGCCGCCCGAGGATGCAGCCTGGAATCCGTCCGCGATGGTTCCGATCGATTGCTCAGTCCACGCCGTGTCCGGGCTGCCCTTGGGGGTTGAGCCGTACAGTTCGACAAGGATGCGAGCGCGATCCAGTGAGCGATCCCGTGGGCCGCCGATACGAGAAACCCTCCCGAATCGGGCAGGGTCTTCTGAGACGGTCGTGGAGAACTTCACTCCAGGCAGCGCCGCTCGGCAGATGGAGAGCGCCGCCAGCGTGGGTGTCGACATCAGTTATCCGAGAGCCCTGAGGATCGTGTTGTTGCGGGCATTGTCGCGTTGCGCCTTGTAGTCGGCGGTGACGACAGAGGCACGCCAACGGCCCTGGGGACGTGCCATGCCTGCCCGTGAACCCACCGCGTACGTGCCCTCGCCCATAGCGCTCGCATCGTCAGCAATGCGCTCAGCATGACCCTCGAGCTCGCTGATGATGTCGGACGTCCGACCGTATCGGACGTCCTTGAACGCCTTCTGATTCCACTCGATTCTCACGACGACTTCACCACCTTCAGAGTTACGACGTAGCAACCGCCGCCCGTGAGAGACGGAATCCTGGTGTAGTCCTTGGGTTGGCCGACAACGTCATAGACAGTTCCGTCGATGACTTCCCTGTCACGTGGTGACACCGGACCGAAATCGGGGAGGACGATGATTCCCACGTCAACGGAGTCCCGGATGTGCCCCGGGAGATCTAGTTCATCGCTTTGTGGGTCGATGAACGTCACGAACTTCCGCGGGTCCGGTTCGCCCCAGGACTCGACATCGTTGCCGTAGTCGTCGGCGCCGGTTCCGTTGAACGGCAGGTGTTCTACGTCGAAGACGGCGGGTATTCCCCTACGGTGCCTGGACAATGACTTGCCCTCCCTGCCAGCGAAACGATGCCGCCAACTTCAGGTCCGACTCGGACATCTGCAAACCCGAGTTCGGCGCTCGGACCGACCATGCAGTGGTCTGCGAGATCGGACCTGCGGAGTCGGTCAGCGACCGGGCTCCGGCCATCACTTCCTCCGGCGTCACAAGAGCGCGGATCACCATTTCGGCGACCGCATTCTTCACACGCGGCGGCACTTCTCCGCCATGCGAGTATGTGACAGTGAGGAACCGTGAAGAATCACATCCGACGGTCAACCACATCCCATTTCGGGTGTAGTCCACAGAGTTTCCCGCGTCATCGGTCACAGACGTCACCCCTGTGACTGGCAACTGGTCCAGACGGACCCGCCCACCATTCACCTTCAACCGCACCGTCGACTCGCCGGGGGTGAACTGCTGTTGGGATGCGGCACGGAACTGGTCCGATGCCGCATCCAACAGTTGATACACCGACGCGTGCTCAGGTTCGGTCAGGTCCCTTTGCGCCACGGCGATCACGTCGTCACGAACAGCAAGGGAGGAAGAGACACCTGGATCAGCTACCCGAAGTCATTCCGAACTTGACGACGCCGTCCGGACGGACAACCTTGCCGCCGTACACGTGCAGGCCGCGCAGCCGGTCGGCGAAGCTGTTGTCGGCGCGCAGGGCCTCCACCTTATCGAGCTGCGACACGTAGGCCGCGGCCTCCGGGTGGAACGCCACGAAGCCGGGGGTGGAGTTGTTGGGCAGGTTGTTCGACGACAGCACACGGAACCCGAGGAGGGAGCCGATGGTGCCGTTGCGGAGGCCGTTGTTGTCGCCGGACACATCGAAGCTGGTGAGCTTCGAATCCGCGCCGAGGAGCAGACCTTCGAAGTCGGCGTTGCACACGAGAACTCGGCCGGAGGCGGGGGCGTTCTTCTTGTTCAGGGCCACACGAGCAGCCTTGACGAGGTCGAATGCCTTGTTCCCGGTGTCCGGAGCGGAGCCCGACAGGTTGGTGGCTCCGGCGGCGAGCATGGTGGCGATGAACTTGTCCGCGTCATCGACGAGCGCCTTTCCGGCGGCGTCGGTGTACGGGGCCAGGCTGCCCGCAGACTGGGCGGCGTCGATGTCGTCGACCTTGAAGTCGAAGTTCTTCTCCTGGTCGATCAGGAGGTCGACGCCGGTGTCGGTGATGGCGTCAGCCGACGTGGTGCGGTTGTTGGCCTTGTAGTCCTTGATCGCGGGTGCGACGACACCGGGGATGTGGACGGTGTTGCCCTTTGTCGCGACGCCTTCGTACTGGCGGTCGAGCAGAGCGGCGAACACCTTCTCGGCGTCCCACGCCTGGGTGATGTTCGCCGCCCACAGTTCGGGAATGAAATGGGTGATGGCCATGATGGCTCCTTACTTTCGGATGCCCTTGAGTTCGTCGAGCTGGCCTTTGGCGTCAGCGTCGCGAATCTGGGCTGGGGACATGTTCTTCAGGTCTGCCTGAGTGAGCTGCTGCACCTTGTTCGCCGGCGCCGCATCGGCATTGGCAACCACCGATGCCGGGGCAGCGGGCGGTACGGTCTGCTTGGGTCCGCGGAACGATTGCAGGCGGTCGAGATGGGCGCGCATCTCCTCCTCGGTGTCACCGACGAGTAGATCCGCGGGCACATCGGTGCCTTCCACGATCTTCTTGGCGAGGTTGTCGCGTTCCCGCTGCTTCGTGTTTGCAGCGAGGGCAGCTTCGGCCTTTTCGGCCCGCTCCTGCCAGGTCTGCTCGTCGCGTTCCTTCTGCGCCAGCAGTTCGTCGTACTTGCGGGCCTTGTCGGCGTTCGCCTTCCGGCCCTTCTCGTTCTCGCGAGACAGCGACTTCCACTTGTCGCGTTCAGCGATGAGATCCTCCACACTGAGCGTGGGCTCACTGTCGGTGGTCTCAACCTCGGCGGTCGGTCGTCTTGCTGGTCAACCGTTTCGGCGGCAGCAGTTTCCTCGGGCATGTTGCTCCTGACGTTTCGTCGGATGGTGCGCCGTTGCGGCGCTCAAAATCCCCGCACTGGTGTGCGAGGGAAGCTCTAGGCGGCTTTGAAGTTCTGGTCCCGCCATGTGAGGACGGGGCCGATCTCTCCGTGGTCGCGGACCAGGAGAAGTTTCTGGTAGTCGTGGGCGGCGCGATTGTCGGCGCCGGTAAGTTCCCGCACCTGCTTGTGTGTGTCCTCGAGTAGATCCGGATCGATCACCCGGTCGCCGTTCCAATCCGACTTCACGGGAGCGACCGAACAGTCACATCCAGGGTGTATGGGCGACAGGTCACCAACGTGATAGCGCTGAGTAGAGGCGATGACACAGAGAGCACAGTTCTTGGGGCCGTTCAGCACCCGCCGGTACGCCTTGACTCCAGCAGCCTGGAGGGACGCGTCGGCCTGCCGTACCTTCGCCATCTGCATGTCCGTCGCCACCAGATGCATCAACCGTGTGGCCCCGGCCGCGACTGCCGCATCCAGCGGTGCGGATTCGGAAAGGTCGGCCCATACCTGCTCAAAAGGCCTCCGGTACAACAGTTCGGGGTCCACCCCACGGCCACGGGTAACCCCGTCTCGATCCACTGGAAGCGGAACTCCACCTGATACAGCACGGGCAATATAACTGGACGTCAGATTCGCGACTTGAAGTTGTCCCGCCGTCACCATCGGCACCAGTCGGGCAATCAGCCTCTCTGCCTGAGCATCACGGAACGCGGGAAGCCCACCCCAGATTGCGTTGGCGTAGTTCATCACCCGCGCGCGGACGTCCGCAACGGCCTGTTGGTAGCCGATCAGAAGGCGATCAGACTCGGGCATTCGCGTTGTCCACGAAACTCATCAGCTGCTCGTCAGCCAGATCTAAGGCATCCTGCTCGATCTGCTCCGGCGAGTAGCCAAGAATGTTGCGGGCAATCGACTTCCATGACTCCCCCGCACCCTTCGCCTTCACCGCGGCGTCATACTTCTCCGACAGCGACACGTGATCCGGCGGTTCCCACGACAAGGAGATCGTCTCCTCGGTCTCAAACCCCTCGATACGCAAAGCTTTCGAGATGATCGCCGACAAGCCCGTATCAACCACGTCAAGTCGGTCACGCGCCTTCAGGATCAACGCTTCCTTCATCGCAGCAGAGCCGGTAGCCGACTGATTCTGAGAACCCGGAAGCAGCGCGGGGAACGGGGTGGCCGACATCTCCGACAGCTCCCGCAAGTCATCCTTCACACCCTCCAGAAGAGGCCTAATATCGGTGGCATCGGACTCCCACAACTCGATACCAGCAGGGATGTCCCACAACGCACCAGGCGCCGGCTCGAACACCGACGCCCAATCGATGTCGTTGCCTTCGGCGTCCTTCTGTGGCAGACCTCCCGTGAGGGCGCGCTGACGCCACGCCTGCATCGCTGATGTCACACGACGCTCGAGGATTCCCGCGTTGATGCGGGTGATGGTGTCGAGATGGGGTTCGAACTCACCCATTCCGAGCGGGTTGTTCAACACCACCACCGGCGGCCCCTCGCCGGTGATGACGAACTCTGTCGCCGCATCCCACTGATCCGAACTGGCACGGTTGTTGCGGATGCGCCGCTCCACCACCTCGCAGGGTTTACCCACACCGAACGGCTGAACAGCTGCCAGCCGATCTGACACCACACGATCGCAAAGTCTGTTTCCGCATCCGAGTCACGCCACCAACGGATCGCGGCGCGCGCCTTCCACGGCTGCAACGGGTCAGTCGCCGCGTACATCATTTCCGGTGAGTCCGCCGTGATGACGGCGTGCCCATTGTCCCCGACCCATGCAGTCATGTAGCTGGTGGCGTAATTCAGCATGTGATGGGTGGCTTCCTTAGCGACCACACCTTTGATGCGGTTATCGCGCCAGATCCTTTGCGCCGCAGCCACCACATCACTGTCGGTGTTGGAGCCAACATCAATACCGTTGGGGATCAGCCGCTCCGCCAAGGATGACGAGATCTTCGTCGCCAGGTTGACGCGCGACTGCCGCTGAAAACGCTGCCACGACGCCCGCACATTCTTACCCATCTCAGGGAGCGGGGCGTCGCCGTCAACGTAGCGACGCAGCAGACTGATTCGCGGCTGCGCAGCATCCAAACGGGCTGTGAGGACGGGGAGCCATTCGGCCGGCGTCACCGGAATCATGCACCACCCCTCTCAGTAGATGCGACGTGGCATTCCGACCGGCCTTGGCGGTCGAGCCCCTGACTTGCGTGCGTCCAGACAGGCTTTCCACGACAGCACCGACGCCATCGCGGCATCAAACTTGAGGTCAGCCCGACCATCTTGCTTCTGGAGGACATCCAAGGGTTTCCCCTCGTCGTCCACGATCTTCAGTTCCTTGCGGCCCGCGTTTCCGAGGTGCCTGACAAAGTCCTCGTGGCTGTGTTCGCCACCGAATGTGATCGACCCCGAGTCGATGGCTTCCCGATACTCGCGCAGCGTGTACGCCATCGGCTTCACTCGGGCGGTCCACCACTCCTCCACCCGGTCAGGCCATTTCGCAGCCCACGAGCCGACCGTTTCGGTCCAGTGTGGGGGGTCGGCGTACATCTTCCACACCGCATACCGGGTCATGGCGTCCTCGACGGCGGCGGTCACCTCAGCTTCGTTGACTTCCCAACCGTCGTCTTCTAGGTCGTCATCGTCGGGGCGTTCCCACAACCCCAGCAACTCCTGCAACCCGGTGTCGATGCTCGTCGCCACCAACGCGGTAGCGTCACGGAACCGGGCGCCATCGAAACCGAGAGTGATGAACCCGCCCTTAGGGATGCGCTCCCCTGAGCGGCACAAACCCGGTTTGATCTTCTTCATGTCAAACGCCTGGTCGCCCTGACGTTTCCACCGGTTCAACCACACCCGCTCGAGATACGGCCCATCGGCGCCAGGGCGATCCCACTTCGAAGCGATCTCGTCGAACTGGCCCGGACCGAACTCGCCGATCGGGCCGGTCGCCTCAGCGATCGCCCGAATCCGCTCGTCCTTATCCGACAGATCCCGTTCGGGATCGTCATCCGTGCGATACAGATAGAACAAGTCCGGACGCTGAATTTTGCCTTCAGCGATCTGCGTGGCCTCGATGTGAATCTCTTCAGCCACCGAACCCTGACCGGGTTGACCGGCAGTCCCCACATACAACGACCACGGATCATCCAGCGGACGTTTCGGCAGGTTCGCATCCATCGTCTGGTGCGCCTTCAACTGCCGCGGCAAATACAGCCGGTGCGGCTCATCGAAACAGTTCATCGTCGTACGAGCGCCGTCACGAGACCCTGGGTTGTTCGACAATGCGACCGCTTTGCCGTCAGCACGACCGTGATCATTCAGCCGCACAATCCGATCCAACGTCGAATCGAACAGGTCCGCATCAGGGCCTTCTTCGACGATGTACTTCAAAGCGCCGTAAGCAAGTTCCTCAACCTGCTCCACCGACACCGCCAACATCGGAATGTACGGCGAGTTCACCGGCCTACCCACCGGATTCCCGAGGCATCCCACCCGTCAAACCGGGTCGGCCCCTCCGGATGAAGCTCACAGAACGCTAGGAGCGCCTGCTTCTCTGTCTTCGCCAACCCCTTGCGGACTGACAGTCCAACCCGTTTGAACCGACGACGTCCCTCCCAAGGATGACCTTTCGGGAACACCTCGAAAGCACGATGGATGAACGCCCGAAACTCCGGGTCAATCTCGTACGGCTCCCCCTGCAACGAACCCGGGCCATAGATCGCACGATCCTCGATCAGATCGCATATCTGCGGCCCCAGGGTTGGCCAGGGTTCCGGGTCTGGACCCGGAACGACCAGCAGCACGGGTCACACGGCGTAGAGACTCGAGCGCGGATCATCCTTCGGAGGATTCTTCCGCTGCGGCACCGACGTTTCCCGCCGGCGCTTGCCACGGTTCTCCACCTCGTCGACATGCTCAACCTCGGCCCGCAGACGCATCAGCGCCAGCGGATTCAAACCCGAGACGGTCAGACAACTGCCGCGCCTCCGCAGCAGCCTTCAGGTCGCCCTGCTCGGCACGAACCTTCCACCGCACATATTGCGCAACCTCACGATGCGTATGGGACTCTTCCCAGATCACCGCCTGAGGCGTCGACCACAGATCCGCCACAACGCCTTCTCTGCATCAGTGGCCTGCTCAATCTGCAACTGCAACTGGGCCACCAGCAGTTCATTCTTGTTCAGATCGCGCCGCAGCCGGCCCTTCGCGCGACCATCGTCCTCACCTCCAACTCCACCTGGAGTGACGCGACACGATCGCGAGCAACCTCGAGCATCGCCGACGCATTCACATCCGGAAGCAGAGGCCACTCAGGCGTAGCGCCCTCACGCCCCTCAGACGCAGAGACCGGAAGTCCTTCTTCGGGTTGTTGCGGCGAGCACGCACAGACGGGTGCTTCGGAGCAGGTCCAGGCATTGAACTACCTCCCATTTCGGGATCGGAGGCCCT
>NZ_FNLM01000021.1 GCF_900105725.1 Gordonia westfalica | reverse complement strand
ACATACAACCTGAACGGCAGTCCTCTCTGTGACGAACTGCGAGATCGGCTGGCCTGAACGGCGGCGGTGTCATGACTCGCATCCTTGGTGTGTCCGCTGTACCGGGTTTCTTCCCACCCGACCTGTTGATTGGTCGAACGGGCAGACGTTGGTGCCGGCCGAAGACCTGGAGCAGGCGCAGGCACGCATCGCCGAACTCGAAGTGGCGCTGAGAAGGAAGCGGCTCATCTTCGACCAGGTATGCAACGACCGTGCCGCCCTCAATGCTGACGTCAATCGCTTATCCGCTGACCGTCTCGAATCTGAGGCCACCGCAGACGATGTGGTGGAGAAGGCCGAACAGTTCACAGCCGAGCAAGTACGCGACGCCATCATCGAGGTGTTGGACCAGAACGCGGTGTCGCTGTGGCTGCCCTACGGGGACACACCTCACGGCACCGTCCATCCCGAAGATGTCGGCCATGTCGCCCGATGGGTAGTTGCAAAGCTGCGGGGGGAGTCATGACCGATCCCGCCGTAGACGCAGCACAGAGGGCGTGTGAACCGCATGGCGTCTCGCACTTCGTCGGCCCGGGAAGGTACGCCCTGCGTGGTGCCCGTGAAGCCCTCGCACCACTCCGGGAACTGCATCGGCTCGACGGCTGCCCGAACGCGACGACTGTACCGATCCCGAACACCTGACGCTGTGCTCGGGCTGCTACCAGGAATGGCCCTGCCGCACCGCACCCCTCATCTATTCCTCTGACGAGTTGGGAGATACCCCATGACACCCACACCCGCCGAGATCGCGGCGGCACACCAGTCGTACGAGTGGGCAGGTGGCGTGTGCTGCACCTGCGGCCCCGACTACTACATCAACGACGCCGAGCATGGTGCCCACGTCATCGCTGCTCTGTCTGAGCACTACCACTGCCCACGTCATCGCTGCTCTGTCTGAGCACTACCACCTACTACCCAAGGCGGAACCGGGCGGCGAAGACGACGACCGCGCCGAGTGGCTGGACGGGGAAGTGATGGCCGCCCGAGGCAAGCGGGTGGTGCGGCTCTACTTCGAGGACCCTCGCAATACGCCTGAGGATGCCCGCGAACTCGCATCCGCCCTGGCGTCTGCTGCTGATGTTGCGGAGGAGCCGAGATGAGCGACGCAGACGAAAAGGCGGTCGCTGAGGCGCTATACGCGGTCGAGAGCGTGCACCACTTCCACGGCACTGAATGCCTCTGCGGCTTCAACTCTCACCGGGCGCGCGAACGCACCGCCCACATCACACGCCTGGCCCTAGGGGAGCTGTTGGGCCACGACTTCGTCAGAAAGGCGGCATTCGATGTCTGACATCGGTTTCGGTCCTGTTGGTGATCCCCCGATCATCCACGGCGGCAACAGCTATGTGACCCGTGATGGGTATGGGCGTCCGACGTATCTGGTGGACCGGCGACTCCTGGAGAAGGCGGAGGCACGCATCGCCGAACTCGAAGACCAGCTGCGTCCTATGTCGCCACTGAGACAGCAAGCCGACACCTACCTGCGGATACTGCGCCACCCTGAAATCTACCGCCACCTACGCGCGGGAGCGGGGTCGTGGTCCGACCAGATCGACGCGCGTATCACCACTGTCGCTGCTGATCGGGATCACTGGCGGGCGGAAGCAGAGAAAGCCCGCGACCTCCCCGCACCGGACGCCGGCAACCCCGAGCACCTGAGATTCGCGGCGAACATCCTGATCGACCGGGCACTCAAGTTGGGAGTCAAATTCCGTGCTGAAGCGGCTCTCGGCCCGTTCAACGCCGACGAACTCCGCAATGCTGCCCGTCGTCTCGAATCTGAGGCCACCGCAGACGATGTGGTGGAGAGGATCGCCCGCGAGCTGTACCGACGCCTATACCCCGGCCCAATCGGCACCCACGACTCAGCGCGCACCCGAGAAAGTGACGCCGCCGAAATGGATATGGCCTATCGGAAGTGGGATGAAGGCCGCGAAGGGTTTGCGCCGGGGCGGCAGTGTCGCGAGATTGCCGCCCATATCGCTGGGCTTCTGCGGGGTGACCGATGAGCGCCGCAGAGGAAGCAAGGAAGCTGCTCGAAGGCATCACACCCGGGCCGTGGGAAGCAGAACCCTGGGATGGCACCACACGCGAGTCTGTCGGCGTCTTCGCCGGGAGCGTATGGGGTCCGCGAGTTGCAGGGCTGATCACGTCCTCCGCCGACGCCGAGTTCATTGCCGCTACACCCGAGTTGGTGCCCGCTCTGCTCGCCGAACTCGACCAGGCGAAGGCGGACCTCGATGCTGCCGCATACCGGCACGGACAACTACAGTCCCGCATCGCCAACCGAGACGCCACCATCCAACGGGTACGGGAGCTAATCGCCGAGTGGTCGTGGACGGAACACCACCACGACGAACCGGTCTATGAGATATGGAAGCCGCTCGCCCGCATCGTCGGGGGTGAGTCGTGAGCGACATTCCGGAGTGGCGTGCAGGATCGCTCGCCGACAACCTCGCCGTCGCACTGAGGACCCGACTTGCCGAGACCGGAGTCTCGCAGGGCGATCTCGCGCGTCGCGCCGGCGTCAGCGAAAAGCACCTGTCGCAGGTCATCAACGGACGCGCCGGTGCCTCGGTAGCAACCTGGGACCGACTCTTTGTCGCGCTGAATACAGCGAATGACGCTCGCCAAGACACCGTCGGGGGTGAGTTGTGACCTGCCGCTGCAACCCCCTCGAAGCCGTCATCGACTGGCTACTACCCCGACTCCGGATACTCCCACCCCTGCTACCCGAAGGCGCGAATCCTGCTGTGGCACAACGGGAAAACCCCACCATCGGGGTAGAATGAGGGGTGGCCAGGGTGCTGTGAACACCCCGGCCACTGACCGAACTGCGAAGGAGTTCAGCCAATGACAGATTACATCTCCACCTACCTGAGTAGACCACGATGGAGGCACAACCGCCTCCAAGCCATGGGCGTCCAGTGGACCTACCGCGCACCAGAGGTGGGTGAACTTGTAATCCGGGATGCAACCCAAACACACCCCGGCACCCTCCGCCGAATCGTCAGCGTCCGCGAAGACACACGTGACGGCCGCACCGTATGGGTAGTTGAGCACACAGCGACCGACGCAGAACCAACCACCGGCACCGACCGGAAGTCAGTCGGATTCTGGAAGGACGTCGGCTGGCCGAGGATTGCCGAGCACTACCCCATCTGCGGCACCTGCCGCGATCTGATGCCCTGCCAGCATGTGGTCATCGACACCATCGCTGAACACAGCGGCAAGACCTTCGAGCGGTATGGCACTCCCGGCGTCTGCCCGTCCTGCCAAGAGCCCGTAACCAGGCGGCAGCGCGTAATCACATTCGAACGCAACCTGTATGGCCTCGGGACGGTGACCTTCCACCTTCGTGAGAAGTGCCGCCACGCCGCCTTCGAGTACGACCGAGAGGTACATCGAGACGACGGCGAGTTCGAGCTGACCTGCCCCGGATCTGCTCGCCGCGGTCTCGATGAGAACGGTCTGCCTGTCACCTATTGCACTGAGCCTGATTGTCGCGGCGCTGACCGGAAGCACCACGGCTACGGGTTTTGGACGGCGGGGTATCTGCCACACCCTGACGGCTACCACCGTTCTCCCGAAGGCGGGGGTGTGGCCTGATGTCTGTTCCTTCTCTGGAATCCCTACTAGCCGAGTACATCGCAACCCAGGCACCGGTCTCCGTGGAGCAGGCAATGCCTCAGGCCGAGGACATGGCGAAGCTGATCCGGGCTTCGGGCGTGCACGGCACGTACGGGCGGACGGCGTTCAGCCTCCGGACGTGCAACTGCTCGCCCGCGCGCCGTACGTAGGTGCCAGCCGTGCGCCCGGATCAGCTTCGCCATGTCCTCGGCCTGAGGCATTGCCTGCTCCACGGAGACCGGTGCCTGGGTTGCGATGTACTCGGCTAGTAGGGATTCCAGAGAAGGAACAGACATCAGGCCACACCCCCGCCTTCGGGAGAACGGTGGTAGCCGTCAGGGTGTGGCAGATACCCCGCCGTCCAAAACCCGTAGCCGTGGTGCTTCCGGTCAGCGCCGCGACAATCAGGCTCAGTGCAATAGGTGACAGGCAGACCGTTCTCATCGAGACCGCGGCGAGCAGATCCGGGGCAGGTCAGCTCGAACTCGCCGTCGTCTCGATGTACCTCTCGGTCGTACTCGAAGGCGGCGTGGCGGCACTTCTCACGAAGGTGGAAGGTCACCGTCCCGAGGCCATACAGGTTGCGTTCGAATGTGATTACGCGCTGCCGCCTGGTTACGGGCTCTTGGCAGGACGGGCAGACGCCGGGAGTGCCATACCGCTCGAAGGTCTTGCCGCTGTGTTCAGCGATGGTGTCGATGACCACATGCTGGCAGGGCATCAGATCGCGGCAGGTGCCGCAGATGGGGTAGTGCTCGGCAATCCTCGGCCAGCCGACGTCCTTCCAGAATCCGACTGACTTCCGGTCGGTGCCGGTGGTTGGTTCTGCGTCGGTCGCTGTGTGCTCAACTACCCATACGGTGCGGCCGTCACGTGTGTCTTCGCGGACGCTGACGATTCGGCGGAGGGTGCCGGGGTGTGTTTGGGTTGCATCCCGGATTACAAGTTCACCCACCTCTGGTGCGCGGTAGGTCCACTGGACGCCCATGGCTTGGAGGCGGTTGTGCCTCCATCGTGGTCTACTCAGGTAGGTGGAGATGTAATCTGTCATTGGCTGAACTCCTTCGCAGTTCGGTCAGTGGCCGGGGTGTTCACAGCACCCTGGCCACCCCTCATTCTACCCCCGATGGTGGGGTTTTCCCGTTGTGCCACAGCAGGATTCGCGCCTTCGGGTAGCAGGGGTGGGAGTATCCGGAGTCGGGGTAGTAGCCAGTCGATGACGGCTTCGAGGGGGTTGCAGCGGCAGGTCACAACTCACCCCCGACGGTGTCTTGGCGAGCGTCATTCGCTGTATTCAGCGCGACAAAGAGTCGGTCCCAGGTTGCTACCGAGGCACCGGCGCGTCCGTTGATGACCTGCGACAGGTGCTTTTCGCTGACGCCGGCGCGACGCGCGAGATCGCCCTGCGAGACTCCGGTCTCGGCAAGTCGGGTCCTCAGTGCGACGGCGAGGTTGTCGGCGAGCGATCCTGCACGCCACTCCGGAATGTCGCTCACGACTCACCCCCGACGATGCGGGCGAGCGGCTTCCATATCTCATAGACCGGTTCGTCGTGGTGGTGTTCCGTCCACGACCACTCGGCGATTAGCTCCCGTACCCGTTGGATGGTGGCGTCTCGGTTGGCGATGCGGGACTGTAGTTGTCCGTGCCGGTATGCGGCAGCATCGAGGTCCGCCTTCGCCTGGTCGAGTTCGGCGAGCAGAGCGGGCACCAACTCGGGTGTAGCGGCAATGAACTCGGCGTCGGCGGAGGACGTGATCAGCCCTGCAACTCGCGGACCCCATACGCTCCCGGCGAAGACGCCGACAGACTCGCGTGTGGTGCCATCCCAGGGTTCTGCTTCCCACGGCCCGGGTGTGATGCCTTCGAGCAGCTTCCTTGCTTCCTCTGCGGCGCTCATCGGTCACCCCGCAGAAGCCCAGCGATATGGGCGGCAATCTCGCGACACTGCCGCCCCGGCGCAAACCCTTCGCGGCCTTCATCCCACTTCCGATAGGCCATATCCATTTCGGCGGCGTCACTTTCTCGGGTGCGCGCTGAGTCGTGGGTGCCGATTGGGCCGGGGTATAGGCGTCGGTACAGCTCGCGGGCGATCCTCTCCACCACATCGTCTGCGGTGGCCTCAGATTCGAGACGACGGGCAGCATTGCGGAGTTCGTCGGCGTTGAACGGGCCGAGAGCCGCTTCAGCACGGAATTTGACTCCCAACTTGAGTGCCCGGTCGATCAGGATGTTCGCCGCGAATCTCAGGTGCTCGGGGTTGCCGGCGTCCGGTGCGGGGAGGTCGCGGGCTTTCTCTGCTTCCGCCCGCCAGTGATCCCGATCAGCAGCGACAGTGGTGATACGCGCGTCGATCTGGTCGGACCACGACCCCGCTCCCGCGCGTAGGTGGCGGTAGATTTCAGGGTGGCGCAGTATCCGCAGGTAGGTGTCGGCTTGCTGTCTCAGTGGCGACATAGGACGCAGCTGGTCTTCGAGTTCGGCGATGCGTGCCTCCGCCTTCTCCAGGAGTCGCCGGTCCACCAGATACGTCGGACGCCCATACCCATCACGGGTCACATAGCTGTTGCCGCCGTGGATGATCGGGGGATCACCAACAGGACCGAAACCGATGTCAGACATCGAATGCCGCCTTTCTGACGAAGTCGTGGCCCAACAGCTCCCCTAGGGCCAGGCGTGTGATGTGGGCGGTGCGTTCGCGCGCCCGGTGAGAGTTGAAGCCGCAGAGGCATTCAGTGCCGTGGAAGTGGTGCACGCTCTCGACCGCGTATAGCGCCTCAGCGACCGCCTTTTCGTCTGCGTCGCTCATCTCGGCTCCTCCGCAACATCAGCAGCAGACGCCAGGGCGGATGCGAGTTCGCGGGCATCCTCAGGCGTATTGCGAGGGTCCTCGAAGTAGAGCCGCACCACCCGCTTGCCTCGGGCGGCCATCACTTCCCCGTCCAGCCACTCGGCGCGGTCGTCGTCTTCGCCGCCCGGTTCCGCCTTGGGTAGTAGGTGGTAGTGCTCAGACAGAGCAGCGATGACGTGGGCAGTGGTAGTGCTCAGACAGAGCAGCGATGACGTGGGCACCATGCTCGGCGTCGTTGATGTAGTAGTCGGGGCCGCAGGTGCAGCACACGCCACCTGCCCACTCGTACGACTGGTGTGCCGCCGCGATCTCGGCGGGTGTGGGTGTCATGGGGTATCTCCCAACTCGTCAGAGGAATAGATGAGGGGTGCGGTGCGGCAGGGCCATTCCTGGTAGCAGCCCGAGCACAGCGTCAGGTGTTCGGGATCGGTACAGTCGTCGCGTTCGGGGCAGCCGTCGAGCCGATGCAGTTCCCGGAGTGGTGCGAGGGCTTCACGGGCACCACGCAGGGCGTACCTTCCCGGGCCGACGAAGTGCGAGACGCCATGCGGTTCACACGCCCTCTGTGCTGCGTCTACGGCGGGATCGGTCATGACTCCCCCCGCAGCTTTGCAACTACCCATCGGGCGACATGGCCGACATCTTCGGGATGGACGGTGCCGTGAGGTGTGTCCCCGTAGGGCAGCCACAGCGACACCGCGTTCTGGTCCAACACCTCGATGATGGCGTCGCGTACTTGCTCGGCTGTGAACTGTTCGGCCTTCTCCACCACATCGTCTGCGGTGGCCTCAGATTCGAGACGGTCAGCGGATAAGCGATTGACGTCAGCATTGAGGGCGGCACGGTCGTTGCATACCTGGTCGAAGATGAGCCGCTTCCTTCTCAGCGCCACTTCGAGTTCGGCGATGCGTGCCTGCGCCTGCTCCAGGTCTTCGGCCGGCACCAACGTCTGCCCGTTCGACCAATCAACAGGTCCGGGTGGGAAGAAACCCGGTACAGCGGACACACCAAGGATGCGAGTCATGACACACCGCCGCCGTTCAGGCCCAGCCGATCTCGCAGTTCGTCACAGAGAGGACTGCCGTTCAGGTTGTATGTCTGCTCCGTGAGGGCGATGGTGAGTGTGCGAATCTCGTAGGCGATGGCGAACCATGCGGACTGCTCAGCCGTCATGGCCGCGTAGTTATCGGTGAAAGGGTTTCCCGGCAGGTTGCGGGATACGGGGTTGTCCTCGCTCATCAGTAGAGTGCTCCGATCTTGTCGATGTCTCCGTGGCGGTCGAGGATCACCACACGCCACGGGCAGACGAGCATCTGCCGTTCTTGCCCACGCGGGACCACGTCGTAGTTGATGCCACCAACCTTCAACCGCGCCGCGTACTGGGTGTCGATGGCGTTGAGAGCCCCCGACCTACGCCGATAGCCTTCCCCTGAGCGAGGATCTGACCGTTGCGGGACTTACACCGCCAACGCCACTCGGGATGTCTGGCGACCACGCTCTTGGCATCGAGGTCGACCTGCAAGATCTCGTCCTCGTACACCTCGATGGTGCCGCGATACTCAGACACCTTCTCCGGGATGTTCTCGTAGACGATCACTGGACCTCCACCACCCCACCCACCAGAGCGGCCTGACGCTTGGCAGCGCGCACCGCATTCGACTTCGTGTCATACGTTTTCGGGGAGATGGCGCCGGCGCTGCCGTTGCGGGCGATCTGCGCCCACTGGTAACCCTTCCGGGTTCTCGTCACCACCACACGCACAGCAGTTCTCGCCGACGCCAAGGGCTGCACGACGTAGCCGCCATTGCCACCCGAGCCTCCGCCGACAGCCTGCACCTTGACCACCTCAACCGCCTTGAACGCCTCGCCGTCGAAAGCCTTCTTGTTGTTGCTCATTCGTTGTCTCCTTTGGTTCTCCCCACGCAGGGGATGTGTCGTGTCTTCTCTGCACCTGTTGCGGGGGAACGGAGTACGCAAAGCTCCCCGGCCTGGCCGCGCACTCAGGGCACGGCCTCTCGATCGCCCCCCACAGGAGGTAGGACTCCGGAACCTCAGCCCACCGCATCGCACACCTCGACCCCGCCGGCATCATCGAGCAACGCCCACCGGCCCGACAGCAGGACAGCCACATCGCTGGACGGCTGCCGGAACTTCGACACCAACCAGCCCTTCGCGTACGCCTGCGCCGGATTGCGGCCGATGAAGTCATGGCAGCCGCGGCACACCAGCAGACAATTCGACAGGGCGTTGATCTGTGGGTCTTTCGATCCGCCCATGCCGCGGTTAGCTCGGTGGTGATAGTCCTGCCCTGTGCCGGTACACCAGTCGGTTTGGACTTCGCAGCGACCCATCGCCCGCACCGCAGCAGCAGCCTTCACATCCGCAGAGAAGCCCGTCATGACGCCGTCTTCCTCTGCTGCCACGCCACCGACGTCAACGCTGCCGGACAACGCCGCCCATGCCGCTCATACCGGCGCTTCATCGACGCCGGCAGCATCCCCACCCGACGCGATGCCTCCTCCGCCCCAACACCCATCGACAGCAGATACTCGAAGTCGGAGAACAGGTCTTCGGCAGTGCGGGGTTTGTCCACCACTTCCGGCTCATAGGTGGGGTCATCGATACGGTCCTCATCCCACGCCAACGGAGGCAACCAACCTTTCGCCTTCGCCCGATGCCGCGCCTTCCGATCAGTTCCGGGAACCATCTGCAACTGCGCGAACAAGGACGTCACATCCCGTGCTCGACGAACCGCAATGTTGCGGGACTGTCCGAGGAACAACTCCGAAGTGCTGCCATTCTCCGGCCAACCCAGACGGCTGATCAGATCCGTCTGCGAATACCCGTTCGCCACCAACGCCTGCAATCGGCGGGTTGTGCCCAGGGCGGGGACGCGGTCCTGTCGCACAAACTCGACACCGGTACGCGGAACAGGGATTTGGAGGATGCGGTCGGCGGTAGCTTGGCGGACCTGTTTGCTCGGACCGTATCCGCGTTGCCCGTACAGCAGATGCTGGATGGTGCTGTGCGGGACGCCGAACTCCTCTTCGAGCCGTTTGTTCCCCACTCCTGCGTCACGCAGCTTGAGGATGTGCTCGCGTACAGGCTGGGCGTCGACCAGGTCGGGAGTCCAACGTCCGTAGGCGCGTTGCCGGCGGTGGTGTTGGGCGTAGTGCATTTCGCACATGCCGCGCGCTTTGACGGGCTTCCCGCATTGGCAGGTCATGCCGCCCCCTGCTTCCACATGGCCTGACGTTCACGCGGAGTCGTACCCCAACCACACCGTGCGGTTCACGGTTGTCCAACGCCCACTGCAAACACACCTCCCGGCGGTCACAGCCGGCGCAGATCCGTTTCGCGTCAGCGGTTTGCGTCACCCCGTAATGGGAGGGAAAGAACGCGTCCGGGTCTGAGGAGGCGCAGGGAGCGCCCTCATGCCAGGCCGGCGGTTTCGGCAGATCAGAAACATTCCGGTTGCGGTTCAACACATTCGCACCGGGGAACGTGTTCGACGACCCCAACGCCTGCTTCTTCTCGTCCAGGGTGTTGGATCTTCTGCCCTGATCCATTCGGGTGGTGGAGGGTTCGATGTGGAAGCCGTTACTCATGGGTGTATCTCCTGAGGATGTCTTGAGCGTCGTGATGGGCCAGGCAATTCGGGCATGGGATGATGTCGCCGGTGCGGTCTCCCCAGCGCATACGGACCATGTGGCCGTAGCCGAGATCGAAACCACACACCCCGCAAATAGGGCGGCTCATGACGCCTCCTCGAAGAGGGATGGTTGGTCGTCAACTGCCGTGATCGACCAGCCATGGACGAACGCGCCAGGAGTCCGCTGTCGAGCAGTCGGCCCGCGTCATCTGTCCCGTATGCGACGAGGCAGGACGGTGCGCCGCTGTTCGCCGCGGCCTTCGATCCATCGCGGTGGTGGAAGGTGAGCCGCCCTTCGAGGAACAGCACTGCGGTCGCCCGCCGCCACACCTGCGCCTGGAATCCGGCGGTCTCGGTGCGGGCGAAGATCAGTGCGGTGCCGGTGCCGTGGTTGGCGAGCCGGTCGAGCCACCGCCACACATTGGAGTAGGCGGGTTGCACCACACGCGCCCTTCGCCGCACGTGAGCCGTCGCGGTTCCAGGCGCAGTGTGGCGTGCGGGCGACCGCAGTGCTGTTCCTCGAAGGCGGCTCACCTTCCACCACCGCGATGGATCGAAGGCCGCGGCGAACAGCGGCGCACCGTCCTGCCTCGTCGCATACGGACAGATGACGCGGGCCGACTGCTCGACAGCGGACTCCCTGGCGCGTTCGTCCATGGCTGGTCGATCACGGCAGTTGACGACCAACCATCCCTCTTCGAGGAGGCGTCATGAGCCGCCCTATTTGCGGGGTGTGTGGTTTCGATCTCGGCTACGGCCACATGGTCCGTATGCGCTGGGGAGACCGCACCGGCGACATCATCCCATGCCCGAATTGCCTGGCCCATCACGACGCTCAAGACATCCTCAGGAGATACACCCATGAGTAACGGCTTCCACATCGAACCCTCCACCACCCGAATGGATCAGGGCAGAAGATCCAACACCCTGGACGAGAAGAAGCAGGCGTTGGGGTCGTCGAACACGTTCCCCGGTGCGAATGTGTTGAACCGCAACCGGAATGTTTCTGATCTGCCGAAACCGCCGGCCTGGCATGAGGGCGCTCCCTGCGCCTCCTCAGACCCGGACGCGTTCTTTCCCTCCCATTACGGGGTGACGCAAACCGCTGACGCGAAACGGATCTGCGCCGGCTGTGACCGCCGGGAGGTGTGTTTGCAGTGGGCGTTGGACAACCGTGAACCGCACGGTGTGGTTGGGGGTACGACTCCGCGTGAACGTCAGGCCATGTGGAAGCAGGGGGCGGCATGACCTGCCAATGCGGGAAGCCCGTCAAAGCGCGCGGCATGTGCGAAATGCACTACGCCCAACACCACCGCCGGCAACGCGCCTACGGACGTTGGACTCCCGACCTGGTCGACGCCCAGCCTGTACGCGAGCACATCCTCAAGCTGCGTGACGCAGGAGTGGGGAACAAACGGCTCGAAGAGGAGTTCGGCGTCCCGCACAGCACCATCCAGCATCTGCTGTACGGGCAACGCGGATACGGTCCGAGCAAACAGGTCCGCCAAGCTACCGCCGACCGCATCCTCCAAATCCCTGTTCCGCGTACCGGTGTCGAGTTTGTGCGACAGGACCGCGTCCCCGCCCTGGGCACAACCCGCCGATTGCAGGCGTTGGTGGCGAACGGGTATTCGCAGACGGATCTGATCAGCCGTCTGGGTTGGCCGGAGAATGGCAGCACTTCGGAGTTGTTCCTCGGACAGTCCCGCAACATTGCGGTTCGTCGAGCACGGGATGTGACGTCCTTGTTCGCGCAGTTGCAGATGGTTCCCGGAACTGATCGGAAGGCGCGGCATCGGGCGAAGGCGAAAGGTTGGTTGCCTCCGTTGGCGTGGGATGAGGACCGTATCGATGACCCCACCTATGAGCCGGAAGTGGTGGACAAACCCCGCACTGCCGAAGACCTGTTCTCCGACTTCGAGTATCTGCTGTCGATGGGTGTTGGGGCGGAGGAGGCATCGCGTCGGGTGGGGATGCTGCCGGCGTCGATGAAGCGCCGGTATGAGCGGCATGGGCGGCGTTGTCCGGCAGCGTTGACGTCGGTGGCGTGGCAGCAGAGGAAGACGGCGTCATGACGGGCTTCTCTGCGGATGTGAAGGCTGCTGCTGCGGTGCGGGCGATGGGTCGCTGCGAAGTCCAAACCGACTGGTGTACCGGCACAGGGCAGGACTATCACCACCGAGCTAACCGCGGCATGGGCGGATCGAAAGACCCACAGATCAACGCCCTGTCGAATTGTCTGCTGGTGTGCCGCGGCTGCCATGACTTCATCGGCCGCAATCCGGCGCAGGCGTACGCGAAGGGCTGGTTGGTGTCGAAGTTCCGGCAGCCGTCCAGCGATGTGGCTGTCCTGCTGTCGGGCCGGTGGGCGTTGCTCGATGATGCCGGCGGGGTCGAGGTGTGCGATGCGGTGGGCTGAGGTTCCGGAGTCCTACCTCCTGTGGGGGGCGATCGAGAGGCCGTGCCCTGAGTGCGCGGCCAGGCCGGGGGAGCTTTGCGTACTCCGTTCCCCCGCAACAGGTGCAGAGAAGACACGACACATCCCCTGCGTGGGGAGAACCAAAGGAGACAACGAATGAGCAACAACAAGAAGGCTTTCGACGGCGAGGCGTTCAAGGCGGTTGAGGTGGTCAAGGTGCAGGCTGTCGGCGGAGGCTCGGGTGGCAATGGCGGCTACGTCGTGCAGCCCTTGGCGTCGGCGAGAACTGCTGTGCGTGTGGTGGTGACGAGAACCCGGAAGGGTTACCAGTGGGCGCAGATCGCCCGCAACGGCAGCGCCGGCGCCATCTCCCCGAAAACGTATGACACGAAGTCGAATGCGGTGCGCGCTGCCAAGCGTCAGGCCGCTCTGGTGGGTGGGGTGGTGGAGGTCCAGTGATCGTCTACGAGAACATCCCGGAGAAGGTGTCTGAGTATCGCGGCACCATCGAGGTGTACGAGGACGAGATCTTGCAGGTCGACCTCGATGCCAAGAGCGTGGTCGCCAGACATCCCGAGTGGCGTTGGCGGTGTAAGTCCCGCAACGGTCAGATCCTCGCTCAGGGGAAGGCTATCGGCGTAGGTCGGGGGCTCTCAACGCCATCGACACCCAGTACGCGGCGCGGTTGAAGGTTGGTGGCATCAACTACGACGTGGTCCCGCGTGGGCAAGAACGGCAGATGCTCGTCTGCCCGTGGCGTGTGGTGATCCTCGACCGCCACGGAGACATCGACAAGATCGGAGCACTCTACTGATGAGCGAGGACAACCCCGTATCCCGCAACCTGCCGGGAAACCCTTTCACCGATAACTACGCGGCCATGACGGCTGAGCAGTCCGCATGGTTCGCCATCGCCTACGAGATTCGCACACTCACCATCGCCCTCACGGAGCAGACATACAACCTGAACGGCAGTCCTCTCTGTGACGAACTGCGAGATCGGCTGGGCCTGAACGGCGGCGGTGTGTCATGACTCGCATCCTTGGTGTGTCCGCTGTACCGGGTTTCTTCCCACCCGGACCTGTTGATTGGTCGAACGGGCAGACGTTGGTGCCGGCCGAAGACCTGGAGCAGGCGCAGGCACGCATCGCCGAACTCGAAGTGGCGCTGAGAAGGAAGCGGCTCATCTTCGACCAGGTATGCAACGACCGTGCCGCCCTCAATGCTGACGTCAATCGCTTATCCGCTGACCGTCTCGAATCTGAGGCCACCGCAGACGATGTGGTGGAGAAGGCCGAACAGTTCACAGCCGAGCAAGTACGCGACGCCATCATCGAGGTGTTGGACCAGAACGCGGTGTCGCTGTGGCTGCCCTACGGGGACACACCTCACGGCACCGTCCATCCCGAAGATGTCGGCCATGTCGCCCGATGGGTAGTTGCAAAGCTGCGGGGGGAGTCATGACCGATCCCGCCGTAGACGCAGCACAGAGGGCGTGTGAACCGCATGGCGTCTCGCACTTCGTCGGCCCGGGAAGGTACGCCCTGCGTGGTGCCCGTGAAGCCCTCGCACCACTCCGGGAACTGCATCGGCTCGACGGCTGCCCGAACGCGACGACTGTACCGATCCCGAACACCTGACGCTGTGCTCGGGCTGCTACCAGGAATGGCCCTGCCGCACCGCACCCCTCATCTATTCCTCTGACGAGTTGGGAGATACCCCATGACACCCACACCCGCCGAGATCGCGGCGGCACACCAGTCGTACGAGTGGGCAGGTGGCGTGTGCTGCACCTGCGGCCCCGACTACTACATCAACGACGCCGAGCATGGTGCCCACGTCATCGCTGCTCTGTCTGAGCACTACCACTGCCCACGTCATCGCTGCTCTGTCTGAGCACTACCACCTACTACCCAAGGCGGAACCGGGCGGCGAAGACGACGACCGCGCCGAGTGGCTGGACGGGGAAGTGATGGCCGCCCGAGGCAAGCGGGTGGTGCGGCTCTACTTCGAGGACCCTCGCAATACGCCTGAGGATGCCCGCGAACTCGCATCCGCCCTGGCGTCTGCTGCTGATGTTGCGGAGGAGCCGAGATGAGCGACGCAGACGAAAAGGCGGTCGCTGAGGCGCTATACGCGGTCGAGAGCGTGCACCACTTCCACGGCACTGAATGCCTCTGCGGCTTCAACTCTCACCGGGCGCGCGAACGCACCGCCCACATCACACGCCTGGCCCTAGGGGAGCTGTTGGGCCACGACTTCGTCAGAAAGGCGGCATTCGATGTCTGACATCGGTTTCGGTCCTGTTGGTGATCCCCCGATCATCCACGGCGGCAACAGCTATGTGACCCGTGATGGGTATGGGCGTCCGACGTATCTGGTGGACCGGCGACTCCTGGAGAAGGCGGAGGCACGCATCGCCGAACTCGAAGACCAGCTGCGTCCTATGTCGCCACTGAGACAGCAAGCCGACACCTACCTGCGGATACTGCGCCACCCTGAAATCTACCGCCACCTACGCGCGGGAGCGGGGTCGTGGTCCGACCAGATCGACGCGCGTATCACCACTGTCGCTGCTGATCGGGATCACTGGCGGGCGGAAGCAGAGAAAGCCCGCGACCTCCCCGCACCGGACGCCGGCAACCCCGAGCACCTGAGATTCGCGGCGAACATCCTGATCGACCGGGCACTCAAGTTGGGAGTCAAATTCCGTGCTGAAGCGGCTCTCGGCCCGTTCAACGCCGACGAACTCCGCAATGCTGCCCGTCGTCTCGAATCTGAGGCCACCGCAGACGATGTGGTGGAGAGGATCGCCCGCGAGCTGTACCGACGCCTATACCCCGGCCCAATCGGCACCCACGACTCAGCGCGCACCCGAGAAAGTGACGCCGCCGAAATGGATATGGCCTATCGGAAGTGGGATGAAGGCCGCGAAGGGTTTGCGCCGGGGCGGCAGTGTCGCGAGATTGCCGCCCATATCGCTGGGCTTCTGCGGGGTGACCGATGAGCGCCGCAGAGGAAGCAAGGAAGCTGCTCGAAGGCATCACACCCGGGCCGTGGGAAGCAGAACCCTGGGATGGCACCACACGCGAGTCTGTCGGCGTCTTCGCCGGGAGCGTATGGGGTCCGCGAGTTGCAGGGCTGATCACGTCCTCCGCCGACGCCGAGTTCATTGCCGCTACACCCGAGTTGGTGCCCGCTCTGCTCGCCGAACTCGACCAGGCGAAGGCGGACCTCGATGCTGCCGCATACCGGCACGGACAACTACAGTCCCGCATCGCCAACCGAGACGCCACCATCCAACGGGTACGGGAGCTAATCGCCGAGTGGTCGTGGACGGAACACCACCACGACGAACCGGTCTATGAGATATGGAAGCCGCTCGCCCGCATCGTCGGGGGTGAGTCGTGAGCGACATTCCGGAGTGGCGTGCAGGATCGCTCGCCGACAACCTCGCCGTCGCACTGAGGACCCGACTTGCCGAGACCGGAGTCTCGCAGGGCGATCTCGCGCGTCGCGCCGGCGTCAGCGAAAAGCACCTGTCGCAGGTCATCAACGGACGCGCCGGTGCCTCGGTAGCAACCTGGGACCGACTCTTTGTCGCGCTGAATACAGCGAATGACGCTCGCCAAGACACCGTCGGGGGTGAGTTGTGACCTGCCGCTGCAACCCCCTCGAAGCCGTCATCGACTGGCTACTACCCCGACTCCGGATACTCCCACCCCTGCTACCCGAAGGCGCGAATCCTGCTGTGGCACAACGGGAAAACCCCACCATCGGGGTAGAATGAGGGTGGCCAGGTGCTGTGACACCCGGCACTGACCGAACTGCGAAGGAGTTCAGCCAATGACAATTACTCCCACCCTGTCCGTGGCACCCGCTCCACGGCTCGTGCCTACCGCACCAGAGTGAAGTAATCTCTGCTGACTCCGCAGCGTCATGCCGGTTTCACAGCACCCTCCACCCTCATCTACCCCGATGGTGGGTTTTCCCGTTGTGCACAGCAGGATTCGCGCCTTCGGGTAGCAGGGGTGGGAGTATCCGGAGTCGGGGTAGTAGCCAGTCGATGACGGCTTCGAGGGGTTGCAGCGGCAGGTCACAACTCACCCCGACGGTGTCTTGGCGAGCGTCATTCGCTGTATTCAGCGCGACAAAGAGTCGGTCCCAGGTTGCTACCGAGGCACCGGCGCGTCCGTTGATGACCTGCGACAGGTGCTTTTCGCTGACGCCGGCGCGACGCGCGAGATCGCCCTGCGAGACTCCGGTCTCGGCAAGTCGGGTCCTCAGTGCGACGGCGAGGTTGTCGGCGAGCGATCCTGCACGCCACTCCGGAATGTCGCTCACGACTCACCCCCGACGATGCGGGCGAGCGGCTTCCATATCTCATAGACCGGTTCGTCGTGGTGGTGTTCCGTCCACGACCACTCGGCGATTAGCTCCCGTACCCGTTGGATGGTGGCGTCTCGGTTGGCGATGCGGGACTGTAGTTGTCCGTGCCGGTATGCGGCAGCATCGAGGTCCGCCTTCGCCTGGTCGAGTTCGGCGAGCAGAGCGGGCACCAACTCGGGTGTAGCGGCAATGAACTCGGCGTCGGCGGAGGACGTGATCAGCCCTGCAACTCGCGGACCCCATACGCTCCCGGCGAAGACGCCGACAGACTCGCGTGTGGTGCCATCCCAGGGTTCTGCTTCCCACGGCCCGGGTGTGATGCCTTCGAGCAGCTTCCTTGCTTCCTCTGCGGCGCTCATCGGTCACCCCGCAGAAGCCCAGCGATATGGGCGGCAATCTCGCGACACTGCCGCCCCGGCGCAAACCCTTCGCGGCCTTCATCCCACTTCCGATAGGCCATATCCATTTCGGCGGCGTCACTTTCTCGGGTGCGCGCTGAGTCGTGGGTGCCGATTGGGCCGGGGTATAGGCGTCGGTACAGCTCGCGGGCGATCCTCTCCACCACATCGTCTGCGGTGGCCTCAGATTCGAGACGACGGGCAGCATTGCGGAGTTCGTCGGCGTTGAACGGGCCGAGAGCCGCTTCAGCACGGAATTTGACTCCCAACTTGAGTGCCCGGTCGATCAGGATGTTCGCCGCGAATCTCAGGTGCTCGGGGTTGCCGGCGTCCGGTGCGGGGAGGTCGCGGGCTTTCTCTGCTTCCGCCCGCCAGTGATCCCGATCAGCAGCGACAGTGGTGATACGCGCGTCGATCTGGTCGGACCACGACCCCGCTCCCGCGCGTAGGTGGCGGTAGATTTCAGGGTGGCGCAGTATCCGCAGGTAGGTGTCGGCTTGCTGTCTCAGTGGCGACATAGGACGCAGCTGGTCTTCGAGTTCGGCGATGCGTGCCTCCGCCTTCTCCAGGAGTCGCCGGTCCACCAGATACGTCGGACGCCCATACCCATCACGGGTCACATAGCTGTTGCCGCCGTGGATGATCGGGGGATCACCAACAGGACCGAAACCGATGTCAGACATCGAATGCCGCCTTTCTGACGAAGTCGTGGCCCAACAGCTCCCCTAGGGCCAGGCGTGTGATGTGGGCGGTGCGTTCGCGCGCCCGGTGAGAGTTGAAGCCGCAGAGGCATTCAGTGCCGTGGAAGTGGTGCACGCTCTCGACCGCGTATAGCGCCTCAGCGACCGCCTTTTCGTCTGCGTCGCTCATCTCGGCTCCTCCGCAACATCAGCAGCAGACGCCAGGGCGGATGCGAGTTCGCGGGCATCCTCAGGCGTATTGCGAGGGTCCTCGAAGTAGAGCCGCACCACCCGCTTGCCTCGGGCGGCCATCACTTCCCCGTCCAGCCACTCGGCGCGGTCGTCGTCTTCGCCGCCCGGTTCCGCCTTGGGTAGTAGGTGGTAGTGCTCAGACAGAGCAGCGATGACGTGGGCAGTGGTAGTGCTCAGACAGAGCAGCGATGACGTGGGCACCATGCTCGGCGTCGTTGATGTAGTAGTCGGGGCCGCAGGTGCAGCACACGCCACCTGCCCACTCGTACGACTGGTGTGCCGCCGCGATCTCGGCGGGTGTGGGTGTCATGGGGTATCTCCCAACTCGTCAGAGGAATAGATGAGGGGTGCGGTGCGGCAGGGCCATTCCTGGTAGCAGCCCGAGCACAGCGTCAGGTGTTCGGGATCGGTACAGTCGTCGCGTTCGGGGCAGCCGTCGAGCCGATGCAGTTCCCGGAGTGGTGCGAGGCTTCACGGGCACCACGCAGGGCGTACCTTCCCGGGCCGACGAAGTGCGAGACGCCATGCGGTTCACACGCCCTCTGTGCTGCGTCTACGGCGGGATCGGTCATGACTCCCCCCGCAGCTTTGCAACTACCCATCGGGCGACATGGCCGACATCTTCGGGATGGACGGTGCCGTGAGGTGTGTCCCCGTAGGGCAGCCACAGCGACACCGCGTTCTGGTCCAACACCTCGATGATGGCGTCGCGTACTTGCTCGGCTGTGAACTGTTCGGCCTTCTCCACCACATCGTCTGCGGTGGCCTCAGATTCGAGACGGTCAGCGGATAAGCGATTGACGTCAGCATTGAGGGCGGCACGGTCGTTGCATACCTGGTCGAAGATGAGCCGCTTCCTTCTCAGCGCCACTTCGAGTTCGGCGATGCGTGCCTGCGCCTGCTCCAGGTCTTCGGCCGGCACCAACGTCTGCCCGTTCGACCAATCAACAGGTCCGGGTGGGAAGAAACCCGGTACAGCGGACACACCAAGGATGCGAGTCATGACACACCGCCGCCGTTCAGGCCCAGCCGATCTCGCAGTTCGTCACAGAGAGGACTGCCGTTCAGGTTGTATGTCTGCTCCGTGAGGGCGATGGTGAGTGTGCGAATCTCGTAGGCGATGGCGAACCATGCGGACTGCTCAGCCGTCATGGCCGCGTAGTTATCGGTGAAAGGGTTTCCCGGCAGGTTGCGGGATACGGGGTTGTCCTCGCTCATCAGTAGAGTGCTCCGATCTTGTCGATGTCTCCGTGGCGGTCGAGGATCACCACACGCCACGGGCAGACGAGCATCTGCCGTTCTTGCCCACGCGGGACCACGTCGTAGTTGATGCCACCAACCTTCAACCGCGCCGCGTACTGGGTGTCGATGGCGTTGAGAGCCCCCGACCTACGCCGATAGCCTTCCCCCTGAGCGAGGATCTGACCGTTGCGGGACTTACACCGCCAACGCCACTCGGGATGTCTGGCGACCACGCTCTTGGCATCGAGGTCGACCTGCAAGATCTCGTCCTCGTACACCTCGATGGTGCCGCGATACTCAGACACCTTCTCCGGGATGTTCTCGTAGACGATCACTGGACCTCCACCACCCCACCCACCAGAGCGGCCTGACGCTTGGCAGCGCGCACCGCATTCGACTTCGTGTCATACGTTTTCGGGGAGATGGCGCCGGCGCTGCCGTTGCGGGCGATCTGCGCCCACTGGTAACCCTTCCGGGTTCTCGTCACCACCACACGCACAGCAGTTCTCGCCGACGCCAAGGGCTGCACGACGTAGCCGCCATTGCCACCCGAGCCTCCGCCGACAGCCTGCACCTTGACCACCTCAACCGCCTTGAACGCCTCGCCGTCGAAAGCCTTCTTGTTGTTGCTCATTCGTTGTCTCCTTTGGTTCTCCCCACGCAGGGGATGTGTCGTGTCTTCTCTGCACCTGTTGCGGGGGAACGGAGTACGCAAAGCTCCCCCGGCCTGGCCGCGCACTCAGGGCACGGCCTCTCGATCGCCCCCCACAGGAGGTAGGACTCCGGAACCTCAGCCCACCGCATCGCACACCTCGACCCCGCCGGCATCATCGAGCAACGCCCACCGGCCGACAGCAGGACAGCCACATCGCTGGACGGCTGCCGGAACTTCGACACCAACCAGCCCTTCGCGTACGCCTGCGCCGGATTGCGGCCGATGAAGTCATGGCAGCCGCGGCACACCAGCAGACAATTCGACAGGGCGTTGATCTGTGGGTCTTTCGATCCGCCCATGCCGCGGTTAGCTCGTGGTGATAGTCCTGCCCTGTGCCGGTACACCAGTCGGTTTGGACTTCGCAGCGACCCATCGCCGCACCGCAGCAGCAGCCTTCACATCCGCAGAGAAGCCCGTCATGACGCCGTCTTCCTCTGCTGCCACGCCACCGACGTCAACGCTGCCGGACAACGCCGCCCATGCCGCTCATACCGGCGCTTCATCGACGCCGGCAGCATCCCCACCGACGCGATGCCTCCTCCGCCCAACACCCATCGACAGCAGATACTCGAAGTCGGAGAACAGGTCTTCGGCAGTGCGGGGTTTGTCCACCACTTCCGCTCATAGGTGGGGTCATCGATACGGTCCTCATCCCACGCCAACGGAGGCAACCAACCTTTCGCCTTCGCCCGATGCCGCGCCTTCCGATCAGTTCCGGGAACATCTGCAACTGCGCGAACAAGGACGTCACATCCCGTGCTCGACGAACCGCAATGTTGGGACTGTCCGAGGAACAACTCCGAAGTGCTGCCATTCTCCGGCCAACCCAGACGGCTGATCAGATCCGTCTGCGAATACCCGTTCGCCACCAACGCCTGCAATCGGCGGGTTGTGCCCAGGGCGGGGACGCGGTCCTGTCGCACAAACTCGACACCGGTACGCGGAAC
>NZ_FNLM01000020.1 GCF_900105725.1 Gordonia westfalica | reverse complement strand
CGATGCAGTTCCGGAGTGGTGCGAGGGCTTCACGGGCACACGCAGGGCGTACTTCCGGGCGACGAAGTGCGAGACGCCATGCGGTTCACACGCCCTCTGTGCTGCGTCTACGCGGGATCGTCATGACTCCCCGCAGCTTTGCAACTACCATCGGGCGACATGGCCGACATCTTCGGGATGACGGTGCCGTGAGGTGTGTCCCGTAGGCAGCACAGCGACACCGCGTTCTGGTCCAACACTCGATGATGGCGTCGCTACTTGCTCGCTGTGAACTGTTCGGCTTCTCCACCACATCGTCTGCGTGGCCTCAGATTCGAGACGGTCAGCGGATAAGCGATTGACGTCAGCATTGAGGGCGCACGGTCGTTGCATACCTGGTCGAAGATGAGCCGCTTCCTTCTCAGCGCCACTTCGAGTTCGGCGATGCGTGCCTGCGCCTGCTCCAGTCTTCGGCCGCACCAACGTCTGCCCGTTCGACCAATCAACAGGTCCGGTGGGAAGAAACCGGTACAGCGGACACACCAAGGATGCGAGTCATGACACACCCGCCGTTCAGCCCAGCGATCTCGCAGTTCGTCACAGAGAGGACTGCGTTCAGGTTGTATGTCTGCTCCGTGAGGGCGATGGTGAGTGTGCGAATCTCGTAGGCGATGGCGAACCATGCGGACTGCTCAGCCGTCATGGCGCGTAGTTATCGGTGAAAGGGTTTCCCGGCAGGTTGCGGGATACGGGTTGTCCTCGCTCATCAGTAGAGTGCTCCGATCTTGTCGATGTCTCCGTGCGGTCGAGGATCACCACACGCCACGGGCAGACGAGCATCTGCGTTCTTGCCCACGCGGACCACGTCGTAGTTGATGCCACCAACCTTCAACGCGCCGCGTACTGGGTGTCGATGGCGTTGAGAGCCCCCGACCTACGCCGATAGCCTTCCCCCTGAGCGAGGATCTGACCGTTGCGGGACTTACACCGCCAACGCCACTCGGGATGTCTGGCGACACGCTCTTGCATCGAGGTCGACCTGCAAGATCTCGTCCTCGTAACCTCGATGGTGCCGCGATACTCAGACACCTTCTCCGGATGTTCTCGTAGACGATCACTGACCTCACCACCCCACCCACCAGAGCGGCCTGACGCTTGCAGCGCGCAACCGCATTCGACTTCGTGTCATACGTTTTCGGGAGATGGCGCCGCCTGCCGTTGCGGCGATCTGCGCCCACTGGTAACCCTTCCGGGTTCTCGTCACCACCACACGCACAGCAGTTCTCGCGACGCCAAGGCTGCACGACGTAGCGCCATTGCCACCCGAGCCTCCGCGACAGCCTGCACCTTGACCACTCAACGCCTTGAACGCCTCGCCGTCGAAAGCCTTCTTGTTGTTGCTCATTCGTTGTCTCCTTTGGTTCTCCCACGCAGGGATGTGTCGTGTCTTCTCTGCACCTGTTGCGGGGAACGGAGTACGCAAAGCTCCCCGCCTGGCCGCGCACTCAGGCACGGCTCTCGATCGCCCCCACAGGAGGTAGGACTCCGGAACCTCAGCCACCGCATCGCACACCTCGACCCCGCGCATCATCGAGCAACGCCCACCGGCCGACAGCAGGACAGCCACATCGCTGGACGCTGCGGAACTTCGACACCAACCAGCCTTCGCGTACGCCTGCGCCGGATTGCGGCCGATGAAGTCATGGCAGCCGCGGCACACCAGCAGACAATTCGACAGGCGTTGATCTGTGGGTCTTTCGATCCGCCCATGCGCGGTTAGCTCGTGGTGATAGTCCTGCCCTGTGCGGTACACAGTCGGTTTGGACTTCGCAGCGACCCATCGCCGCACCGCAGCAGCAGCCTTCACATCCGCAGAGAAGCCCGTCATGACGCCGTCTTCCTCTGCTGCCACGCCACCGACGTCAACGCTGCGGACAACGCCGCCCATGCGCTCATACCGGCGCTTCATCGACGCGGCAGCATCCCACCCGACGCGATGCCTCCTCCGCCCAACACCATCGACAGCAGATACTCGAAGTCGGAGAACAGGTCTTCGCAGTGCGGGTTTGTCCACCACTTCCGGCTCATAGGTGGGTCATCGATACGGTCCTCATCCACGCCAACGGAGGCAACCAACTTTCGCCTTCGCCCGATGCGCGCCTTCCGATCAGTTCCGGAACCATCTGCAACTGCGCGAACAAGGACGTCACATCCCGTGCTCGACGAACCGCAATGTTGCGGGACTGTCCGAGGAACAACTCCGAAGTGCTGCCATTCTCCGGCCAACCCAGACGGCTGATCAGATCCGTCTGCGAATACCGTTCGCCACAACGCTGCAATCGGCGGTTGTGCCAGGGCGGGACGCGTCCTGTCGCACAAACTCGACACGGTACGCGGAACAGGGATTTGGAGGATGCGGTCGGCGGTAGCTTGGCGGACCTGTTTGCTCGGACCGTATCCGCGTTGCCGTACAGCAGATGCTGGATGGTGCTGTGCGGGACGCCGAACTCCTCTTCGAGCCGTTTGTTCCCACTCCTGCGTCACGCAGCTTGAGGATGTGCTCGCGTACAGGCTGGGCGTCGACCAGGTCGGGAGTCCAACGTCCGTAGGCGCGTTGCCGGCGGTGGTGTTGGGCGTAGTGCATTTCGCACATGCCGCGCGCTTTGACGGGCTTCCGCATTGGCAGGTCATGCCGCCCCTGCTTCCACATGGCCTGACGTTCACGCGGAGTCGTACCCCAACCACACCGTGCGGTTCACGGTTGTCCAACGCCCACTGCAAACACACCTCCCGGCGGTCACAGCCGGCGCAGATCCGTTTCGCGTCAGCGGTTTGCGTCACCCCGTAATGGGAGGGAAAGAACGCGTCCGGGTCTGAGGAGGCGCAGGAGCGCCCTCATGCCAGGCCGGCGGTTTCGGCAGATCAGAAACATTCCGGTTGCGGTTCAACACATTCGCACCGGGGAACGTGTTCGACGACCCCAACGCCTGCTTCTTCTCGTCCAGGGTGTTGGATCTTCTGCCCTGATCCATTCGGGTGGTGGAGGGTTCGATGTGGAAGCCGTTACTCATGGGTGTATCTCCTGAGGATGTCTTGAGCGTCGTGATGGGCCAGGCAATTCGGGCATGGGATGATGTCGCCGGTGCGGTCTCCCAGCGCATACGGACCATGTGGCCGTAGCCGAGATCGAAACCACACACCCCGCAAATAGGGCGGCTCATGACGCCTCCTCGAAGAGGGATGGTTGGTCGTCAACTGCCGTGATCGACCAGCCATGGACGAACGCGCCAGGGAGTCCGCTGTCGAGCAGTCGGCCCGCGTCATCTGTCCCGTATGCGACGAGGCAGGACGGTGCGCCGCTGTTCGCCGCGGCCTTCGATCCATCGCGGTGGTGGAAGGTGAGCCGCCCTTCGAGGAACAGCACTGCGGTCGCCCGCCGCCACACCTGCGCCTGGAATCCGGCGGTCTCGGTGCGGGCGAAGATCAGTGCGGTGCCGGTGCCGTGGTTGGCGAGCCGGTCGAGCCACCGCCACACATTGGAGTAGGGCGGGTTGCACCACACGCGCCCTTCCCACGGCAGTGTGAGTCCGTCGTCGGGTAGTCGGTAGTGGTGGCGTGCGGTCGTCCAGTTCGCTTCTGCCGGTGCGGCGCACGGGTCGAGGTCGAACGGGCCGAGGGCGTCGAGGACGTGCGGTGGTGTCAGCCACACGTCGTCCCCGGTGGTGGCGCACTGATGCGATCCCATCGCCGCCCGCTCACGACGCCTCCTGTGCGCCGAGTTCGTCGGCCAGGGTGGTTTGCGCCGCATCATGATCCGGGACAGACATGATCGCCTTCCCCTTCTCCTGCACCTCACGAGTCAGCGGCACCAGCACCGCAATCCGGCAGTCTTCAGATCGACATTGCGGGTGGTCATCGCCCACTCGGCGAACTCCTTCGTCACCATCCCCGCAGCCGTCACAGCCTCAGCCAGTTCGCGTTGCGCCCGCTGCGCCGGCGTCTGCTGACGGTTCCGGACCTCCTCCGACGACGCCACACCCTTCTTCGTGTCCGCCGCCAACGCTGCGACGATCGCCCTCCCCACGCCGCGGTCTCAGCGTTCTGCATCTCCGAGTCACGGGTGAAAGATGTGGGGCCGGGATGGGTTCCCACGCGGTACCGATACCGGGACGCTCATCATCCGGCGTGCGGTAGGCGGCGGCGGTGAACGCGAGGAAGCTCTTGCCGCCAACCTCAAGAACTTCGTATCGCACCTGCTGGAGAGAGCCGGTGGGTGCTGGTTGCGGAACTCAACAATTCGGGTCGCGACATCGACGTAGTCGAGGGGCCTTTGTAGTCGGGCATCAGAGGTCTGCTCCCGCCCTGGAGGGGATGACCTCGAACCCGTTGCCGTCAGCCTTGATCCAATCCCCGGAAGGGCAGTCACACCATCCACCCGTAGCTGGAGTTGGTGGGGTTTGGGGCGGACGATCATGCCGCCACACCACACGGCGATGTCGAGCATCGTGCGGTAGCGGTCAGACCACGAACCGCTGCTGGGAAGCTGTCTCACAGAGTTCACAGCGCACCACCGAAAGATCCGAGACGGCTGCTGCGTCGGCGGAACTCGCCTCATCCTGGACCGTGACGTGGTACCGGGTGGTGGCGCGGGATTCCAGAACCTCCCGCAGTGAAGCGGCCTGCGCGAGGGTGGCGTGCACCTGGGCGCGCGCTGCGACCTCCGAGTGCTGGGTGGTCGTGAGGTTGCGGTCGTGCTCGATGAACGCGAGCATCCTCTCCGCTTCGGCGTAGTGCTTCTGCGCCGGGGTGACTTCCGGATTGATCAGGGCGTAGGCGATGCCGTTGGGCGACATCATGCATTCGCACTTGCCGACCCCGCACGCACCCCCCGGATCGGTGCCGTGCGGGTCGATGCCGTGGCCGCACTCCGGGCACAGGACGACATCACGCCCTGTGAGCCGGAACAGTTCGTCCTGGCTAATGTCTTCGGTCATTGTTGTCTCCATGGGTCTTGTTGCCCGTAGGCAGGATTGGGGAACAGTTCTTCCGGCTCGACCGGGTCGTCCGGGAGAACATCTCCAGGTCCGGGTAGGTCGTAGGGGTATTGGGGGCCGCGCCACCGGAACCCGCCGGCAGCATGGGTGCGGTTCGACATGAACCTCACGCCGCCGCCTTCGCTCTCGCCACCAACTCGAACAGCCGCTCAGCCACCAGGCCTGCACGATCAACGGGGGCCTGGGGGTGGTCGGCGTCGGGCCAGGTGACGAACTCGGTGCGTCCGTTCACCCACGCCCAAAACAGGTGGAGGTCTGGGAGGTGTTGCACCCACATGTCGACACCGTCGATCTGGCGGTGCTCCGCGGCACTCATGACGCATCCCGAAGTCGAGAGCCATCGTCTGATTACTGAGGCGTTTCGCAATCAGCTCGCAGTAACGCTCCTCAAGCTCGACACCGACCGCCTTACGGTTTTCGTTCGCCGCAGCAATCAACGTGGTGCCCGAACCGGCGAACGGGTCGAACACCGTTTCCGAGGCGTTCGTGAACAGGCGCACCCAGTCCTCCACCATTGGCAGCGGTTTCGCCGTCGGGTGACCGGTGTTCTGCACGACGGGGTACGTCCACACGCCAGCCTTGCCACCCCCGTTCCAGGCCGGTTTGGTGTCGGCGCGGTGTAGAAATGAAATCGCTTCCCAGCCTTGCCCGGGACGGTCGGCACTGATCTGCGGCATCGGGTTGGGCTTCACCCAGACACCGATGCGCAGCGAGCGCAACCCGACCGGCGGACCCTGGTCGAAGGCGAAAGCGTGCGCGTAATCAAGCGACGTGACCACCCAACTCGCCGAGACCCGCCCACACTCGGCGAGTACGGCCCGCAGGTCAGCGTCAGAGATCGCCGCGAACGTGACGGCCTTTATGCCATGACCAGCACCCCTGTTCGTCTTTGCCATTCCGTGTGTGCGTTCGGTGTACGGCGGATCCGTGATCACCACATCGACCGACCGATCTGCCATGTCTGCCATGACCTCTCGGCAGTCGCCGTGGTAGAGGGTGACCAGGTCGTCCTGGTAGTAGATGCTCATGGCTGGGCCTCCTGCGCTGCGAGGAACACCAGCACGTGATCGCGGGTGATCCATGGCGACGATTGCGGCTCCACCTTCAACACCCGACGCCCGTAGAAGTCGGTGAGGACCGCGCTACACCCGGCAGCCGAAACCTGCATCGAGGACATGAAGCCGTGCGTGAATGCCTCGGAAGCGAGGTCGGCTTCCACCTCCACGATGTCGCGTGCCGTCCGAAACGCCTGCATGTCAACGACGCTCACGGGTCACCTCCACCGCGCACGGCTCACACACCGTCACGTTCTTCCCCGCCCGCCCATCCGGGAACACCAGGTATTCGCGGACGTAGCCGATCAATGTGCCTACGGGGTAGTCGGTGCGGCATTTGGGGCACCAGCCGGCATAGCGGGCTTCCACTGCACCGCTGCTCACTGGTCGACCCCCTCGTCTTCGATGTCGTAGGAGCGCTGGAGGATTGAAAGCAGCGCGTACTCGACCGACTTCGAGTCCTGCTTGGCTGCGTAGTGCGCTATCTCTGCACGCAGCCAGAGGAGTTGCGCCTCCTTGCGCTGGTAGTACTTGTCGAGCTGGTTCTGGGTGTGTTGTGCGTCGGCGATCTGCTGCTGCACGATCGCGCCATACAGCTCGGACCCGAAGATGGTTTCGGCCCCGCTCACTGGTCGACCTCCTGGGTGGGCATGCAGAACCCGACCACCGTCATCAGCAACAGGACCGCGACGATCACGAACGCCACCAGTTCTTCCGGTCCGAGAGGTGGGAGGATCGCCCACACCCCCAACACAAGACACGCATACGCGGGAACCCAGATCGCGGCCTTCACGACGCCGCCCTCTCACCCGGAGCCGGCTGCGGCAGCGAGTTCCGCCACCGCACACACTCTTCGTGGTCGATAAAGTACTTGCCGCCCCCCTCACGCAAGGTTCGGAACAGGATTCGCCCCTCGACATACTCGCGGCGAAGGGTCTTCTCGGAGACTCCCAGGATTTGGGCGGCCTCCTTCAGGGTGTACTGAAGGGGCTGAAGGTTTCTGTCGTTCATGACGCCTCCAAGGTTCTGGTGGGGATGGGGGTTCGCTTGAGCAGGGTGAGCAGCGCATCGATGTGCTGCCACAGTTGCGGGCGGGTGAGTTCGATGGCGTCGTCCTCACCCGGCGGAAAGATCACGAAGACGGGTTCCCCTGTGGCGGGAATGGTCGTGACGTGATGGGTACCCGTCAAGCCGTCGATGGGGATGGGCGGAACCTCATGCAGCGGAAGATCACTCATGCCGCACCGCCGATGATGCGTTGCAGGACGATCCGCCCCGACGGAGTCAGATCACCGTGGGCCACCAGATCATTGAGGGCAGTGCGCAGCCGACTCGACTTGAGTGCTTCGCGTGCGGCCAACACCATCCAGTACTCCGGCGACTCCTCCGGGTCGAACGGGCGTAGCGGAGACGACTGCTCCCACGCCTTACGCGCAGCCTCCACAGCAGGATCGGTGCTCATGCCGCACCGCCGATACGGTCCAGGTGGGAATCGTCCGGCCCAGGCCACACAATCCGCGACGACCGCTCCACAACCGCTGTCGCACCATACGATTCGATGAGCTTGGCCCTAGACTTCGCGGAGGACAACGACTTGTACTCGCGCTTAGTGGACGGCCAGTGGAAGCGTCGACTCCCGAACTGCGCGATATACCCCGGATCGGGTCCCACCCCTCGGGTTCCCAGTCAGGGTTGGGGTACCCGAACTCCTCACCGGTGTCGTCGGTGTAGAAGGTCAGTGCCCCTTCGGGATAGCTCGTGATCGCAACTCGGTAGAGGTAGTAGCCGCCGCTGGGCTCACGCCAGTCCGGATCGGCCTCCTGCATTGCTCTGTACACGTCGCGTAGCTCGGCGAGCGTGAGAACCACTTCACCCCGGCCGGACGGGGACTCAACCGACAGGTACGCCAGGTCGAGGCCGCTCACCTCACCGAGCGATACGTGGACCTTCCTGTTTTCATCTGCTACTACAGGGACTGGATCTGCGTAGTGCGAGAAGGACATGAGTCAGACCGCCTCGGGGAAGGACTCGCGCGTCCAGGCCCCGCCTCTGGGCATCTGCAGCTTGGACGTGTTCCCACCACGGCGCCAGTGGTTCCAGGCCATCACGAAGTAACCAATGAGATCACGGTCGCTGACGTTGACTTTGCCTTCGCGGATACGATCGAGTCGGTCACGCAGGGCGAGAATGGGATTGCCGGACTGGAGCCCGGCGCCTGAGTAGAGTCCTTCGCTGAACTCGCGAGCCGCTTCGCCGTCGATCAGTCAGTCGCGAACTGCAAGCATCGCACTCCGCAGAGGTCAGTCGCCTGGTCGCCGCCCGACGCACCCGGTCGACGACTGCCATCCTTCAGGACCTTGCCAGTCAGCGTCTCCGGCGCGTCAAGTGCCGACCCAGCGTGACCCTTGCAGTGCTGCTGCAGTTCCGACTGATCGACGGCGAAGCGGCTCGCGAGTTCAGCGAAGGACTCTACTCAGGCGCCGGGCTCCAGTCCGGCAATCCCATTCTCGCCCTGCGTGACCGACTCGATCGTATCCGCGAAGGCAAAGTCAACGTCAGCGACCGTGATCTCATTGGTTACTTCGTGATGGCCTGGAACCACTGGCGCCGTGGTGGGAACACGTCCAAGCTGCAGATGCCCAGAGGCGGGGCCTGGACGCGCGAGTCCTTCCCGAGGCGGTCTGACTCATGTCCTTCTCGCACTACGCAGATCCAGTCCCTGTAGTAGCAGATGAAAACAGGAAGGTCCACGTATCGCTCGGTGAGGTGAGCGGCCTCGACCTGGCGTACCTGTCGGTTGAGTCCCCGTCCGGCCGGGGTGAAGTGGTTCTCACGCTCGCCGAGCTACGCGACGTGTACAGAGCAATGCAGGAGGCCGATCCGGACTGGCGTGAGCCCAGCGGCGGCTACTACCTCTACCGAGTTGCGATCACGAGCTATCCCGAAGGGGCACTGACCTTCTACACCGACGACACCGGTGAGGAGTTCGGGTACCCCAACCCTGACTGGGAACCCGAGGGGTGGGACCCCGATCCGGGGTATATCGCGCAGTTCGGGAGTCGACGCTTCCACTGGCCGTCCACTAAGCGCGAGTACAAGTCGTTGTCCTCCGCGAAGTCTAGGGCCAAGCTCATCGAATCGTATGGTGCGACAGCGGTTGTGGAGCGGTCGTCGCGGATTGTGTGGCCTGGGCCGGACGATTCCCACCTGGACCGTATCGGCGGTGCGGCATGAGCACCGATCCTGCTGTGGAGGCTGCGCGTAAGGCGTGGGAGCAGTCGTCTCCGCTACGCCCGTTCGACCCGGAGGAGTCGCCGGAGTACTGGATGGTGTTGGCCGCACGCGAAGCACTCAAGTCGAGTCGGCTGCGCACTGCCCTCAATGATCTGGTGGCCCACGGTGATCTGACTCCGTCGGGGCGGATCGTCCTGCAACGCATCATCGGCGGTGCGGCATGAGTGATCTTCCGCTGCATGAGGTTCCGCCCATCCCCATCGACGGCTTGACGGGTACCCATCACGTCACGACCATTCCCGCCACAGGGGAACCCGTCTTCGTGATCTTTCCGCCGGGTGAGGACGACGCCATCGAACTCACCCGCCCGCAACTGTGGCAGCACATCGATGCGCTGCTCACCCTGCTCAAGCGAACCCCCATCCCCACCAGAACCTTGGAGGCGTCATGAACGACAGAAACCTTCAGCCCCTTCAGTACACCCTGAAGGAGGCCGCCCAAATCCTGGGAGTCTCCGAGAAGACCCTTCGCCGCGAGTATGTCGAGGGGCGAATCCTGTTCCGAACCTTGCGTGAGGGGGGCGGCAAGTACTTTATCGACCACGAAGAGTGTGTGCGGTGGCGGAACTCGCTGCCGCAGCCGGCTCCGGGTGAGAGGGCGGCGTCGTGAAGGCCGCGATCTGGGTTCCCGCGTATGCGTGTCTTGTGTTGGGGGTGTGGGCGATCCTCCCACCTCTCGGACCGGAAGAACTGGTGGCGTTCGTGATCGTCGCGGTCCTGTTGCTGATGACGGTGGTCGGGTTCTGCATGCCCACCCAGGAGGTCGACCAGTGAGCGGGGCCGAAACCATCTTCGGGTCCGAGCTGTATGGCGCGATCGTGCAGCAGCAGATCGCCGACGCACAACACACCCAGAACCAGCTCGACAAGTACTACCAGCGCAAGGAGGCGCAACTCCTCTGGCTGCGTGCAGAGATAGCGCACTACGCAGCCAAGCAGGACTCGAAGTCGGTCGAGTACGCGCTGCTTTCAATCCTCCAGCGCTCCTACGACATCGAAGACGAGGGGGTCGACCAGTGAGCAGCGGTGCAGTGGAAGCCCGCTATGCCGGCTGGTGCCCCAAATGCCGCACCGACTACCCCGTAGGCACATTGATCGGCTACGTCCGCGAATACCTGGTGTTCCCGGATGGGCGGGCGGGGAAGAACGTGACGGTGTGTGAGCCGTGCGCGGTGGAGGTGACCCGTGAGCGTCGTTGACATGCAGGCGTTTCGGACGGCACGCGACATCGTGGAGGTGGAAGCCGACCTCGCTTCCGAGGCATTCACGCACGGCTTCATGTCCTCGATGCAGGTTTCGGCTGCCGGGTGTAGCGCGGTCCTCACCGACTTCTACGGGCGTCGGGTGTTGAAGGTGGAGCCGCAATCGTCGCCATGGATCACCCGCGATCACGTGCTGGTGTTCCTCGCAGCGCAGGAGGCCCAGCCATGAGCATCTACTACCAGGACGACCTGGTCACCCTCTACCACGGCGACTGCCGAGAGGTCATGGCAGACATGGCAGATCGGTCGGTCGATGTGGTGATCACGGATCCGCCGTACACCGAACGCACACACGGAATGGCAAAGACGAACAGGGGTGCTGGTCATGGCATAAAGGCCGTCACGTTCGCGGCGATCTCTGACGCTGACCTGCGGGCCGTACTCGCCGAGTGTGGGCGGGTCTCGGCGAGTTGGGTGGTCACGTCGCTTGATTACGCGCACGCTTTCGCCTTCGACCAGGGTCCGCCGGTCGGGTTGCGCTCGCTGCGCATCGGTGTCTGGGTGAAGCCCAACCCGATGCCGCAGATCAGTGCCGACCGTCCCGGGCAAGGCTGGGAAGCGATTTCATTTCTACACCGCGCCGACACCAAACCGGCCTGGAACGGGGGTGGCAAGGCTGGCGTGTGGACGTACCCCGTCGTGCAGAACACCGGTCACCCGACGGCGAAACCGCTGCCAATGGTGGAGGACTGGGTGCGCCTGTTCACGAACGCCTCGGAAACGGTGTTCGACCCGTTCGCCGGTTCGGGCACCACGTTGATTGCTGCGGCGAACGAAAACCGTAAGGCGGTCGGTGTCGAGCTTGAGGAGCGTTACTGCGAGCTGATTGCGAAACGCCTCAGTAATCAGACGATGGCTCTCGACTTCGGGGATGCGTCATGAGTGCCGCGGAGCACCGCCAGATCGACGGTGTCGACATGTGGGTGCAACACCTCCCAGACCTCCACCTGTTTTGGGCGTGGGTGAACGGACGCACCGAGTTCGTCACCTGGCCCGACGCCGACCACCCCCAGGCCCCCGTTGATCGTGCAGGCCTGGTGGCTGAGCGGCTGTTCGAGTTGGTGGCGAGAGCGAAGGCGGCGGCGTGAGGTTCATGTCGAACCGCACCCATGCTGCCGGCGGGTTCCGGTGGCGCGGCCCCCAATACCCCTACGACCTACCCGGACCTGGAGATGTTCTCCCGGACGACCCGGTCGAGCCGGAAGAACTGTTCCCCAATCCTGCCTACGGGCAACAAGACCCATGGAGACAACAATGACCGAAGACATTAGCCAGGACGAACTGTTCCGGCTCACAGGGCGTGATGTCGTCCTGTGCCCGGAGTGCGGCCACGGCATCGACCCGCACGGCACCGATCCGGGGGGTGCGTGCGGGGTCGGCAAGTGCGAATGCATGATGTCGCCCAACGGCATCGCCTACGCCCTGATCAATCCGGAAGTCACCCCGGCGCAGAAGCACTACGCCGAAGCGGAGAGGATGCTCGCGTTCATCGAGCACGACCGCAACCTCACGACCACCCAGCACTCGGAGGTCGCAGCGCGCGCCCAGGTGCACGCCACCCTCGCGCAGGCCGCTTCACTGCGGGAGGTTCTGGAATCCCGCGCCACCACCCGGTACCACGTCACGGTCCAGGATGAGGGCGAGTTCCGCCGACGCAGCAGCCGTCTCGGATCTTTCGGTGGTGCGCTGTGAACTCTGTGAGACAGCTTCCCAGCAGCGGTTCGTGGTCTGACCGCTACCGCACGATGCTCGACATCGCCGTGTGGTGTGGCGGCATGATCGTCCGCCCCAAACCCCACCAACTCCAGCTACGGGTGGATGGTGTGACTGCCCTTCCGGGGGATTGGATCAAGGCTGACGGCAACGGGTTCGAGGTCATCCCCTCCAGGGCGGGAGCAGACCTCTGATGCCCGACTACAAAGGCCCCCTCGACTACGTCGATGTCGCGACCCGAATTGTTGAGTTCCGCAACCAGCACCCCACCGGCTCTCTCCAGCAGGTGCGATACGAAGTTCTTGAGGTTGGCGGCAAGAGCTTCCTCGCGTTCACCGCCGCCGCCTACCGCACGCCGGATGATGAGCGTCCCGGTATCGGTACCGCGTGGGAACCCATCCCCGGCCCCACATCTTTCACCCGTGACTCGGAGATGCAGAACGCTGAGACCGCGGCGTGGGGGAGGGCGATCGTCGCAGCGTTGGCGGCGGACACGAAGAAGGGTGTGGCGTCGTCGGAGGAGGTCCGGAACCGTCAGCAGACGCCGGCGCAGCGGGCGCAACGCGAACTGGCTGAGGCTGTGACGGCTGCGGGGATGGTGACGAAGGAGTTCGCCGAGTGGGCGATGACCACCCGCAATGTCGATCTGAAGACTGCCGGGATTGCGGTGCTGGTGCCGCTGACTCGTGAGGTGCAGGAGAAGGGGAAGGCGATCATGTCTGTCCCGGATCATGATGCGGCGCAAACCACCCTGGCCGACGAACTCGGCGCACAGGAGGCGTCGTGAGCGGGCGGGCGATGGGATCGCATCAGTGCGCCACCACCGGGGACGACGTGTGGCTGACACCACCGCACGTCCTCGACGCCCTCGGCCCGTTCGACCTCGACCCGTGCGCCGCACCGGCAGAAGCGAACTGGACGACCGCACGCCACCACTACCGACTACCCGACGACGGACTCACACTGCCGTGGGAAGGGCGCGTGTGGTGCAACCCGCCCTACTCCAATGTGTGGCGGTGGCTCGACCGGCTCGCCAACCACGGCACCGGCACCGCACTGATCTTCGCCCGCACCGAGACCGCCGGATTCCAGGCGCAGGTGTGGCGGCGGGCGACCGCAGTGCTGTTCCTCGAAGGGCGGCTCACCTTCCACCACCGCGATGGATCGAAGGCCGCGGCGAACAGCGGCGCACCGTCCTGCCTCGTCGCATACGGGACAGATGACGCGGGCCGACTGCTCGACAGCGGACTCCCTGGCGCGTTCGTCCATGGCTGGTCGATCACGGCAGTTGACGACCAACCATCCCTCTTCGAGGAGGCGTCATGAGCCGCCCTATTTGCGGGGTGTGTGGTTTCGATCTCGGCTACGGCCACATGGTCCGTATGCGCTGGGGAGACCGCACCGGCGACATCATCCCATGCCCGAATTGCCTGGCCCATCACGACGCTCAAGACATCCTCAGGAGATACACCCATGAGTAACGGCTTCCACATCGAACCCTCCACCACCCGAATGGATCAGGGCAGAAGATCCAACACCCTGGACGAGAAGAAGCAGGCGTTGGGGTCGTCGAACACGTTCCCCGGTGCGAATGTGTTGAACCGCAACCGGAATGTTTCTGATCTGCCGAAACCGCCGGCCTGGCATGAGGGCGCTCCCTGCGCCTCCTCAGACCCGGACGCGTTCTTTCCCTCCCATTACGGGGTGACGCAAACCGCTGACGCGAAACGGATCTGCGCCGGCTGTGACCGCCGGGAGGTGTGTTTGCAGTGGGCGTTGGACAACCGTGAACCGCACGGTGTGGTTGGGGGTACGACTCCGCGTGAACGTCAGGCCATGTGGAAGCAGGGGGCGGCATGACCTGCCAATGCGGGAAGCCCGTCAAAGCGCGCGGCATGTGCGAAATGCACTACGCCCAACACCACCGCCGGCAACGCGCCTACGGACGTTGGACTCCCGACCTGGTCGACGCCCAGCCTGTACGCGAGCACATCCTCAAGCTGCGTGACGCAGGAGTGGGGAACAAACGGCTCGAAGAGGAGTTCGGCGTCCCGCACAGCACCATCCAGCATCTGCTGTACGGGCAACGCGGATACGGTCCGAGCAAACAGGTCCGCCAAGCTACCGCCGACCGCATCCTCCAAATCCCTGTTCCGCGTACCGGTGTCGAGTTTGTGCGACAGGACCGCGTCCCCGCCCTGGGCACAACCCGCCGATTGCAGGCGTTGGTGGCGAACGGGTATTCGCAGACGGATCTGATCAGCCGTCTGGGTTGGCCGGAGAATGGCAGCACTTCGGAGTTGTTCCTCGGACAGTCCCGCAACATTGCGGTTCGTCGAGCACGGGATGTGACGTCCTTGTTCGCGCAGTTGCAGATGGTTCCCGGAACTGATCGGAAGGCGCGGCATCGGGCGAAGGCGAAAGGTTGGTTGCCTCCGTTGGCGTGGGATGAGGACCGTATCGATGACCCCACCTATGAGCCGGAAGTGGTGGACAAACCCCGCACTGCCGAAGACCTGTTCTCCGACTTCGAGTATCTGCTGTCGATGGGTGTTGGGGCGGAGGAGGCATCGCGTCGGGTGGGGATGCTGCCGGCGTCGATGAAAGCGGCATGGGCGGCGTTGTCCGGCAGCGTTGACGTCGGTGCGTGGCGTCATGACGGCTTCTCTGCGGATGTGAAGGCTGCTGCTGCGGTGCGGGCGACGAAGCGATGCGAGCTGCATTCAACGAAATGTACGCATCCTTGACAAAGTACACCAGTCGGTTTGGACTTCGCAGCGACCATCGCCCGCACCGCAGCAGCAGCCTTCACATCCGCAGAGAAGCCCGTCATGATCTGCTGCCACGCCACCGACGTCAACGCTGCCGGACAACGCCGCCCATGCCGCTCATACCGGCGCTTCATCGACGCCGGCAGCATCCCCACCCGACGCGATGCCTCCTCCGCCCCAACACCCATCGACAGCAGATACTCGAAGTCGGAGAACAGGTCTTCGGCAGTGCGGGGTTTGTCCACCACTTCCGGCTCATAGGTGGGGTCATCGATACGGTCCTCATCCCACGCCAACGGAGGCAACCAACCTTTCGCCTTCGCCCGATGCCGCGCCTTCCGATCAGTTCCGGGAACCATCTGCAACTGCGCGAACAAGGACGTCACATCCCGTGCTCGACGAACCGCAATGTTGCGGGACTGTCCGAGGAACAACTCCGAAGTGCTGCCATTCTCCGGCCAACCCAGACGGCTGATCAGATCCGTCTGCGAATACCCGTTCGCCACCAACGCCTGCAATCGGCGGGTTGTGCCCAGGGCGGGGACGCGGTCCTGTCGCACAAACTCGACACCGGTACGCGGAACAGGGATTTGGAGGATGCGGTCGGCGGTAGCTTGGCGGACCTGTTTGCTCGGACCGTATCCGCGTTGCCCGTACAGCAGATGCTGGATGGTGCTGTGCGGGACGCCGAACTCCTCTTCGAGCCGTTTGTTCCCCACTCCTGCGTCACGCAGCTTGAGGATGTGCTCGCGTACAGGCTGGGCGTCGACCAGGTCGGGAGTCCAACGTCCGTAGGCGCGTTGCCGGCGGTGGTGTTGGGCGTAGTGCATTTCGCACATGCCGCGCGCTTTGACGGGCTTCCCGCATTGGCAGGTCATGCCGCCCCCTGCTTCCACATGGCCTGACGTTCACGCGGAGTCGTACCCCCAACCACACCGTGCGGTTCACGGTTGTCCAACGCCCACTGCAAACACACCTCCCGGCGGTCACAGCCGGCGCAGATCCGTTTCGCGTCAGCGGTTTGCGTCACCCCGTAATGGAGGGAAAGAACGCGTCCGGGTCTGAGGAGGCGCAGGGAGCGCCCTCATGCCAGGCCGGCGGTTTCGGCAGATCAGAAACATTCCGGTTGCGGTTCAACACATTCGCACCGGGGAACGTGTTCGACGACCCCAACGCCTGCTTCTTCTCGTCCAGGGTGTTGGATCTTCTGCCCTGATCCATTCGGGTGGTGGAGGGTTCGATGTGGAAGCCGTTACTCATGGGTGTATCTCCTGAGGATGTCTTGAGCGTCGTGATGGGCCAGGCAATTCGGGCATGGGATGATGTCGCCGGTGCGGTCTCCCCAGCGCATACGGACCATGTGGCCGTAGCCGAGATCGAAACCACACACCCCGCAAATAGGGCGGCTCATGACGCCTCCTCGAAGAGGGATGGTTGGTCGTCAACTGCCGTGATCGACCAGCCATGGACGAACGCGCCAGGGAGTCCGCTGTCGAGCAGTCGGCCCGCGTCATCTGTCCCGTATGCGACGAGGCAGGACGGTGCGCCGCTGTTCGCCGCGGCCTTCGATCCATCGCGGTGGTGGAAGGTGAGCCGCCCTTCGAGGAACAGCACTGCGGTCGCCCGCCGCCACACCTGCGCCTGGAATCCGGCGGTCTCGGTGCGGGCGAAGATCAGTGCGGTGCCGGTGCCGTGGTTGGCGAGCCGGTCGAGCCACCGCCACACATTGGAGTAGGGCGGGTTGCACCACACGCGCCCTTCCCACGGCAGTGTGAGTCCGTCGTCGGGTAGTCGGTAGTGGTGGCGTGCGGTCGTCCAGTTCGCTTCTGCCGGTGCGGCGCACGGGTCGAGGTCGAACGGGCCGAGGGCGTCGAGGACGTGCGGTGGTGTCAGCCACACGTCGTCCCCGGTGGTGGCGCACTGATGCGATCCCATCGCCCGCCCGCTCACGACGCCTCCTGTGCGCCGAGTTCGTCGGCCAGGGTGGTTTGCGCCGCATCATGATCCGGGACAGACATGATCGCCTTCCCCTTCTCCTGCACCTCACGAGTCAGCGGCACCAGCACCGCAATCCCGGCAGTCTTCAGATCGACATTGCGGGTGGTCATCGCCCACTCGGCGAACTCCTTCGTCACCATCCCCGCAGCCGTCACAGCCTCAGCCAGTTCGCGTTGCGCCCGCTGCGCCGGCGTCTGCTGACGGTTCCGGACCTCCTCCGACGACGCCACACCCTTCTTCGTGTCCGCCGCCAACGCTGCGACGATCGCCCTCCCCCACGCCGCGGTCTCAGCGTTCTGCATCTCCGAGTCACGGGTGAAAGATGTGGGGCCGGGGATGGGTTCCCACGCGGTACCGATACCGGGACGCTCATCATCCGGCGTGCGGTAGGCGGCGGCGGTGAACGCGAGGAAGCTCTTGCCGCCAACCTCAAGAACTTCGTATCGCACCTGCTGGAGAGAGCCGGTGGGGTGCTGGTTGCGGAACTCAACAATTCGGGTCGCGACATCGACGTAGTCGAGGGGGCCTTTGTAGTCGGGCATCAGAGGTCTGCTCCCGCCCTGGAGGGGATGACCTCGAACCCGTTGCCGTCAGCCTTGATCCAATCCCCCGGAAGGGCAGTCACACCATCCACCCGTAGCTGGAGTTGGTGGGGTTTGGGGCGGACGATCATGCCGCCACACCACACGGCGATGTCGAGCATCGTGCGGTAGCGGTCAGACCACGAACCGCTGCTGGGAAGCTGTCTCACAGAGTTCACAGCGCACCACCGAAAGATCCGAGACGGCTGCTGCGTCGGCGGAACTCGCCCTCATCCTGGACCGTGACGTGGTACCGGGTGGTGGCGCGGGATTCCAGAACCTCCCGCAGTGAAGCGGCCTGCGCGAGGGTGGCGTGCACCTGGGCGCGCGCTGCGACCTCCGAGTGCTGGGTGGTCGTGAGGTTGCGGTCGTGCTCGATGAACGCGAGCATCCTCTCCGCTTCGGCGTAGTGCTTCTGCGCCGGGGTGACTTCCGGATTGATCAGGGCGTAGGCGATGCCGTTGGGCGACATCATGCATTCGCACTTGCCGACCCCGCACGCACCCCCCGGATCGGTGCCGTGCGGGTCGATGCCGTGGCCGCACTCCGGGCACAGGACGACATCACGCCCTGTGAGCCGGAACAGTTCGTCCTGGCTAATGTCTTCGGTCATTGTTGTCTCCATGGGTCTTGTTGCCCGTAGGCAGGATTGGGGAACAGTTCTTCCGGCTCGACCGGGTCGTCCGGGAGAACATCTCCAGGTCCGGGTAGGTCGTAGGGGTATTGGGGGCCGCGCCACCGGAACCCGCCGGCAGCATGGGTGCGGTTCGACATGAACCTCACGCCGCCGCCTTCGCTCTCGCCACCAACTCGAACAGCCGCTCAGCCACCAGGCCTGCACGATCAACGGGGCCTGGGGTGGTCGGCGTCGGGCCAGGTGACGAACTCGGTGCGTCCGTTCACCCACGCCCAAAACAGGTGGAGGTCTGGGAGGTGTTGCACCCACATGTCGACACCGTCGATCTGGCGGTGCTCCGCGGCACTCATGACGCATCCCCGAAGTCGAGAGCCATCGTCTGATTACTGAGGCGTTTCGCAATCAGCTCGCAGTAACGCTCCTCAAGCTCGACACCGACCGCCTTACGGTTTTCGTTCGCCGCAGCAATCAACGTGGTGCCCGAACCGGCGAACGGGTCGAACACCGTTTCCGAGGCGTTCGTGAACAGGCGCACCCAGTCCTCCACCATTGGCAGCGGTTTCGCCGTCGGGTGACCGGTGTTCTGCACGACGGGGTACGTCCACACGCCAGCCTTGCCACCCCCGTTCCAGGCCGGTTTGGTGTCGGCGCGGTGTAGAAATGAAATCGCTTCCCAGCCTTGCCCGGGACGGTCGGCACTGATCTGCGGCATCGGGTTGGGCTTCACCCAGACACCGATGCGCAGCGAGCGCAACCCGACCGGCGGACCCTGGTCGAAGGCGAAAGCGTGCGCGTAATCAAGCGACGTGACCACCCAACTCGCCGAGACCCGCCCACACTCGGCGAGTACGGCCCGCAGGTCAGCGTCAGAGATCGCCGCGAACGTGACGGCCTTTATGCCATGACCAGCACCCCTGTTCGTCTTTGCCATTCCGTGTGTGCGTTCGGTGTACGGCGGATCCGTGATCACCACATCGACCGACCGATCTGCCATGTCTGCCATGACCTCTCGGCAGTCGCCGTGGTAGAGGGTGACCAGGTCGTCCTGGTAGTAGATGCTCATGGCTGGGCCTCCTGCGCTGCGAGGAACACCAGCACGTGATCGCGGGTGATCCATGGCGACGATTGCGGCTCCACCTTCAACACCCGACGCCCGTAGAAGTCGGTGAGGACCGCGCTACACCCGGCAGCCGAAACCTGCATCGAGGACATGAAGCCGTGCGTGAATGCCTCGGAAGCGAGGTCGGCTTCCACCTCCACGATGTCGCGTGCCGTCCGAAACGCCTGCATGTCAACGACGCTCACGGGTCACCTCCACCGCGCACGGCTCACACACCGTCACGTTCTTCCCCGCCCGCCCATCCGGGAACACCAGGTATTCGCGGACGTAGCCGATCAATGTGCCTACGGGGTAGTCGGTGCGGCATTTGGGGCACCAGCCGGCATAGCGGGCTTCCACTGCACCGCTGCTCACTGGTCGACCCCCTCGTCTTCGATGTCGTAGGAGCGCTGGAGGATTGAAAGCAGCGCGTACTCGACCGACTTCGAGTCCTGCTTGGCTGCGTAGTGCGCTATCTCTGCACGCAGCCAGAGGAGTTGCGCCTCCTTGCGCTGGTAGTACTTGTCGAGCTGGTTCTGGGTGTGTTGTGCGTCGGCGATCTGCTGCTGCACGATCGCGCCATACAGCTCGGACCCGAAGATGGTTTCGGCCCCGCTCACTGGTCGACCTCCTGGGTGGGCATGCAGAACCCGACCACCGTCATCAGCAACAGGACCGCGACGATCACGAACGCCACCAGTTCTTCCGGTCCGAGAGGTGGGAGGATCGCCCACACCCCCAACACAAGACACGCATACGCGGGAACCCAGATCGCGGCCTTCACGACGCCGCCCTCTCACCCGGAGCCGGCTGCGGCAGCGAGTTCCGCCACCGCACACACTCTTCGTGGTCGATAAAGTACTTGCCGCCCCCCTCACGCAAGGTTCGGAACA
>NZ_FNLM01000019.1 GCF_900105725.1 Gordonia westfalica | reverse complement strand
GTCGATCCAATGTCGGGTGCCGTGTCGTCGGTCCACTCAGACACGGCGGACTGCTTTCCCGTAGTAGAGGGATATTCCTGGGTGGGGGTTTCGGGCATCGACACCGTGAGCAGGAAGTGGGTGGCCCGCCGATGATGGGGGCCAGGCGTTTCCTGTTGCACCACATAGTCGATGGAGGGTGGTTCCACCACGCCGGGGATGGAGATGAATGGGGGTGGTGGCGTTCCGGACGGGGTCGCCTTCGAAAAAGTAGAGGGTCGATGCTGCACCGACCGGCCACGATGTGATGTTGCCGGAGGTGGCGTCGATGGGGTCGAGGGAGAAAACCAGGTCACTGTTCTGGTAGAGGGGGATTTCCGCTTTCGTTCCCTCCCATCCGAGGGTGACGGTGGTCATGGTGTCTCCTGTTCTGTGAGTTCATATCCGAGTGCCGCCAAAGCATCAGCGTGGGTGGCGAGGTCGGGGTTGATGGTCATCGCGAACGACTTCGAGTCAGTCGACAGGATCGGGGTCAAACCGTTGGCGGGGTCACCGTCGTAGTCGATGACCTGGCCACGCTCATCCGACAGGAACACCGACACATCCGGTTTCAGATGCGACCGCGAGACGGGAACCTGCATTCCCATGCTGGTGAGAATCGAAGTCATGTCAGGCACTTCCACCACCAACACCAACAGGAACCCATCCTCCGTGGAGTACAGGTTCGTGATCGGCGGCATATGCGGAAGAGCTTCAGCCACAAGGGTTGCTGGTTTCATACTCATCTCCAGAAGATCCAGATCACACCGGTAGCGCCGATACCGCCAGCGCCGAATGAGCCGGTACCGCCGTTCGAACCACCACCACCGCCACCACCACCGCCGGGATAGCCGCCCGGGCCGCCAGCTCCGCCGCTGTAGTTGAGGAAGCTGACACGGCCACCACCACCACCGCCACCACCACCGGCGCCGCCACACTTCGTTTGAGTTGCCGGCGACACGTTCGCGCCTGCACCACCGGGTCCACCGTTACCGCTAGGCGCACCTGCCCCCGCAGTCCCACCAGCGCCGAGAGGCGTTGACCCGCCCGCCAAACCATTCGTGCCGGAGTCTGCTAGTGTCCTGAGTCATTAATTCGTGTGCAGTAGTGGGCGATGGAGTCGAGGATCTGGTCAGCGGTCTTGACCCACACGTAGGGGCGGGGGTTGTCGTTCCAGGTCTCGATCCACGCTCTGATGTCGGCATTGAGTGCTCGTACGGTGCGGTGGGTGGAGCGTTGGAGTTTCTTGGTGGTCAGTTCGGCGAACCAGCGTTCGACGAGGTTCATCCAGGATGAGCTGGTGGGGGTGAAGTGGACAACAAACCGCGGGTGCGCGGTCAGCCATCGCTTGACCGCGGGTGTCTTGTGGGTGGAGGCATTGTCCATGACCAGGTGGACGTCGAGCTCGTCGGGTACCTCGGCGTCGATCTTGCGGAGGAATCCGATGAATTCCGTTGCGCGATGCCGTGAGTGAAGCGAACCGATGACTTTGCCCGACGCGATGTCCAACGCCGCGTACAGGCTGGAGGTGCCGTTGCGCACGTAGTCGTGGCTGGCCCGTTGCGGGGTGCCCGGGAGCATGGGAAAGATCGGCTGGGTGCGATCGAGCGCTTGGATCTGGGTCTTCTCGTCAACGCAGAGCACCAGGGCACGTTCGGGTGGGTTCATGTAGAGCCCGACGACGTCGCGGACCTTTTCGGTGAACATGGGATCTTTCGACAGCTTCCACGAATCCTGTTTGTGTGGAGCCAATCCGAACGCTCTCCATACACGCGAAACAGTTGACTGCGACATGTCGAGATGCTCAGCCATCGACCGAGTCGACCAGTGTGTCGCATTCTTCGGAGTGGTCTCGAGAGTTGCGGTGATCAGGTCTTTGATCTGCTCGTCGCCGACGGTTCGAGGTCGCCCGGGCCGGGGTTCGTCGAGCAACCCCTCGCAGCGGTGCTCGACGAACCGGCCTCGCCATCGCCGCACGGTACCTCGGTTGAGGCCGAGTCGTTGTGCCACTTCGGTATTCGACCCGCCATCTGCGGCAGCGAGAACGATTCGTGATCGCATCGCCAAACCCGAGGCCGTCGTTCGCCGACGCGCCCACCCTTCGAGCTCACGGCGCTCGTCATCGGTCAGAACAATATCCACTGCTCGCGGACCCCGGGTTGCCATTCCCCAGTCTATCAACCGAATGACAATTAATGACTCAGGACACTAGACCACCACCGCCGCCGTTCCCCGGCAGGGATGTGGTGGGTGAATAGCCGAACGATGTCGAGATCCCACCCTGCCCTGGGGTCGTGGTGATATGGGTGCCGAAACTGGACGGATTGCCATTCGTGCCAACGACGTAAGGCGTACTCGAATCCACTGATTCGGGGTCGAGTTGCTGGAAAATGTATCCACCGCCGAGGCCGCCAGCTGCGCGGGTGGTGGTACTGGAGGTGCCGTCCGAACCGTTCTTCCCACATCCGATGAGACCCACGATCAGTTCGGTGATGTTTTCAGGTTTCGTCCACGTACCCGACGTGACCTTGGTTTCCACGTTGTAGCCGTTGAGGACGGCGTCAGCGATGGCCTGGATCGTGTACTGAACCTCTTGCGGATCACCAACCGAACCGCCACCAAACCAGCCATTGAAAATGCCGTTGATGATCGACGCAATGTTCGCCGTCGCCGCATGAGCCAACAACCGGATCACATCAACCGGCTCACCCATATGCTTAAACTTCGGATTGAACTGGTTGTACGCGTAGTCATCCCAGAACGCCTGATCCGCATTCGCGAACTGCGACAGGCCTGACGTGGCACCGTTCGGGCGGTTCGCGGGCAGGAAGTATTTGCCCGGTACACCAGCACCGGGCTGATCTGGAGCTGTAATGGCTAACTCACCCCTTCGATCATGCGGGCCAACCGCTTAGCGTGGCCACCACCGTCGTAGTCCGTGGAATGCGCAGTGCCGAGATAGTTGCGGATGTCCTCCCCCGCACGCGCGAAATCGGGCCAGCGGAACGGATTCCACCACGGCTGCGCCACCGCCAGACGTTCAGCGGTCTTGAACGCCCAGGCGCGGGCGGCCTCGGGTGTGCGCACCGACATCCACCCGGTTAGGTCGGCGACCGTGCGCAGCGGTGAACCTAGCGGCAGGTCGGCGATCGGATCACCCGGCGCCCACTCGGTGAACCGAGGCCGCGGGACGTGCAGCGCCCCGGCGATCCCGGACCGGCCGTGATGCACCGGCGTGTGCGGGTCGCCCAGCGTCGCGACGGCGAGCACCTGATGGCGAGGCCGCCGAGGCAGGATGTCGCGCGCGTACTTCACTGCGACCGCCGCGCCCGCACTGTAGCCGCCGACGACCACGAGTTCGCGGGATTCGGTGACAGCTCGATCCAACGCTGCCGCGCCGATCGCTTTCGACTCCTCATACGACAGGTCGCCCATGCCGGTCGCCGGGCCGAAGTCGGCCGGGTACGGCACATACGTGAACTTCACCTTGCGGGGGTCGAGCGCGCGGCGCAGCGCCTCCGACGCGGGGGAGCCGCCGCGGGGTGCCCAAGTTCCGTCGACCCAGAGAAGTTCGATCATGACCGTCCTGCCCACCATGCTCGGATCTCGTCGCGCCACACTTGCCATGGCCGGCGGAAGTCGCCTGCCGCCCAACGGTCACGGCGGGTCTTGTACTGCAACACCAGCAGCATCACCAGGAGCGCGAGCATCATCACGGCGCCACCCGAGTACAGGATGAATCGAATCCACGCCCGCCCCGGATAGTCAGTACCCGCCCACACTGACGCCGAGATCTGGAGAAAGACCAGCGACATCAGGGTCGACTTGCCTAGGTAGATGAGTGACACCCGCTCCTTCCACCAGTACTGCCATGCGGCGTAGCAGATGGTGTAGACGGTGGCCAGCACGGCGAGCACCACAAGTGCCCAGTCGGCTATCAGCTCCACTAGTTCAGCCTTCCGAAGATCAGCTCGGCCCAGTGGTTGCGTTCCAACTGGTCACGAAGCTCCCGCTGTACCGGCCGCGCCCGTTCGGCGAGCCGTGCGCTTTCGGACCGGGCTTCTTCGGCCGATCGCGCGTTTCGCTTCGAGCGCGCATCAACTTCGTGCGCGCTCGCCCCCTTGGTCTTGAATCCCCACATCAGTTGGACTCCAAGCTCTCTCGCAGTGCCTTCGACTGGCTCGCGATGAGCTGGCCGGCGACATTCCACTCGGCCATCGTCTGCGCGTTGCGCGCGTTGGTCTCGAGGAGGTCGGCGATGGTCTTGGCGTCGCGCTCGGCCGCGGTCTTGTAGATCGAGATCTCCGATCCCCATACGATCCAGCCACGGGCGAAGGCGATACCGAGCACGAGCGCCATGCCGACGACGACCCCCACCACGCCGATGTCACTCAGCGCGGCGGGGTTCATCCAAGCGCTGGCGCTCGAGGTCACGGTCATCGCCGAGGTTGACTTCGCGCTCGACGCCGTCAGCGGGAAGCTCAATACCTGCCAACACCTTCGGTGTGACCTGCGGGCGGGTGAACAGGAATCCGAGAGCAATCGTGGAGACCGCGAGGAGACTCGAATGCTCTTTGAGTCATGACGAACCCACGTGATGGCACGATTCAAAGACGTCAATATCATTTCCACTCTGTTCCATGAACGAACTCAGCCAGACCAGAGACTCACATGGCCGCGGTCAACGCGGTGCTCGGTCTGCTCGTGGTGATCTCGGTGAAGGAGAGCGTGTACCCGGCCTCGTCGCGGTCGTTCAGACCGCGGTGCCGCTGGTCGTTGCGTTCGGCTTGAACCTCAGCGAGCAGCAACAGGGCGCCATCCTCGCGGTCTCCACGATTGCTCTCGGATTCCTGTTCACCCGCCCGCAGGTCACACCGAAGGTGTTGGCAGGTATTGAGCTTCCCGCTGACGGCGTCGAGCGCGAAGTCAACCTCGGCCGATGACCGTGACCTCGAGCGCCAGCGCTTGGATGAACCCCGCCGCGCTGAGTGACATCGGCGTGGTGGGGGTCGTCGTCGGCATGGCGCTCGTGCTCGGTATCGCCTTCGCCCGTGGCTGGATCGTATGGGATCGGAGATCTCGATCTACAAGACCGCGGCCGAGCGCGACGCCAAGACCATCGCCGACCTCCTCGAGACCAACGCGCGCAACGCGCAGACGATGGCCGAGTGGAATGTCGCCGGCCAGCTCATCGCGAGCCAGTCGAAGGCACTGCGAGAGAGCTTGGAGTCCAACTGATGTGGGGATTCAAGACCAAGGGGGCGAGCGCGCACGAAGTTGATGCGCGCTCGAAGCGAAACGCGCGATCGGCCGAAGAAGCCCGGTCCGAAAGCGCACGGCTCGCCGAACGGGCGCGGCCGGTACAGCGGGAGCTTCGTGACCAGTTGGAACGCAACCACTGGGCCGAGCTGATCTTCGGAAGGCTGAACTAGTGGAGCTGATAGCCGACTGGGCACTTGTGGTGCTCGCCGTGCTGGCCACCGTCTACACCATCTGCTACGCCGCATGGCAGTACTGGTGGAAGGAGCGGGTGTCACTCATCTACCTAGGCAAGTCGACCCTGATGTCGCTGGTCTTTCTCCAGATCTCGGCGTCAGTGTGGGCGGGTACTGACTATCCGGGGCGGGCGTGGATTCGATTCATCCTGTACTCGGGTGGCGCCGTGATGATGCTCGCGCTCCTGGTGATGCTGCTGGTGTTGCAGTACAAGACCCGCCGTGACCGTTGGGCGGCAGGCGACTTCCGCCGGCCATGGCAAGTGTGGCGCGACGAGATCCGAGCATGGTGGGCAGGACGGTCATGATCGAACTTCTCTGGGTCGACGGAACTTGGGCACCCCGCGGCGGCTCCCCCGCGTCGGAGGCGCTGCGCCGCGCGCTCGACCCCCGCAAGGTGAAGTTCACGTATGTGCCGTACCCGGCCGACTTCGGCCCGGCGACCGGCATGGGCGACCTGTCGTATGAGGAGTCGAAAGCGATCGGCGCGGCAGCGTTGGATCGAGCTGTCACCGAATCCCGCGAACTCGTGGTCGTCGGCGGCTACAGTGCGGGCGCGGCGGTCGCAGTGAAGTACGCGCGCGACATCCTGCCTCGGCGGCCTCGCCATCAGGTGCTCGCCGTCGCGACGCTGGGCGACCCGCACACGCCGGTGCATCACGGCCGGTCCGGGATCGCCGGGGCGCTGCACGTCCCGCGGCCTCGGTTCACCGAGTGGGCGCCGGGTGATCCGATCGCCGACCTGCCGCTAGGTTCACCGCTGCGCACGGTCGCCGACCTAACCGGGTGGATGTCGGTGCGCACACCCGAGGCCGCCCGCGCCTGGGCGTTCAAGACCGCTGAACGTCTGGCGGTGGCGCAGCCGTGGTGGAATCCGTTCCGCTGGCCCGATTTCGCGCGTGCGGGGGAGGACATCCGCAACTATCTCGGCACTGCGCATTCCACGGACTACGACGGTGGTGGCCACGCTAAGCGGTTGGCCCGCATGATCGAAGGGGTGAGTTAGCCATTACAGCTCCAGATCAGCCCGGTGCTGGTGTACCGGGCAAATACTTCCTGCCCGCGAACCGCCCGAACGGTGCCACGTCAGGCCTGTCGCAGTTCGCGAATGCGGATCAGGCGTTCTGGGATGACTACGCGTACAACCAGTTCAATCCGAAGTTTAAGCATATGGGTGAGCCGGTTGATGTGATCCGGTTGTTGGCTCATGCGGCGACGGCGAACATTGCGTCGATCATCAACGGCATTTTCAATGGCTGGTTTGGTGGCGGTTCGGTTGGTGATCCGCAAGAGGTTCAGTACACGATCCAGGCCATCGCTGACGCCGTCCTCAACGGCTACAACGTGGAAACCAAGGTCACGTCGGGTACGTGGACGAAACCTGAAAACATCACCGAACTGATCGTGGGTCTCATCGGATGTGGGAAGAACGGTTCGGACGGCACCTCCAGTACCACCACCCGCGCAGCTGGCGGCCTCGGCGGTGGATACATTTTCCAGCAACTCGACCCCGAATCAGTGGATTCGAGTACGCCTTACGTCGTTGGCACGAATGGCAATCCGTCCAGTTTCGGCACCCATATCACCACGACCCCAGGGCAGGGTGGGATCTCGACATCGTTCGGCTATTCACCCACCACATCCCTGCCGGGGAACGGCGGCGGTGGTGGTCTAGTGTCCTGAGTCATTAATTGTCATTCGGTTGATAGACTGGGGAATGGCAACCCGGGGTCCGCGAGCAGTGGATATTGTTCTGACCGATGACGAGCGCCGTGAGCTCGAAGGGTGGGCGCGTCGGCGAACGACGGCCTCGGGTTTGGCGATGCGATCACGAATCGTTCTCGCTGCCGCAGATGGCGGGTCGAATACCGAAGTGGCACAACGACTCGGCCTCAACCGAGGTACCGTGCGGCGATGGCGAGGCCGGTTCGTCGAGCACCGCTGCGAGGGGTTGCTCGACGAACCCCGGCCCGGGCGACCTCGAACCGTCGGCGACGAGCAGATCAAAGACCTGATCACCGCAACTCTCGAGACCACTCCGAAGAATGCGACACACTGGTCGACTCGGTCGATGGCTGAGCATCTCGACATGTCGCAGTCAACTGTTTCGCGTGTATGGAGAGCGTTCGGATTGGCTCCACACAAACAGGATTCGTGGAAGCTGTCGAAAGATCCCATGTTCACCGAAAAGGTCCGCGACGTCGTCGGGCTCTACATGAACCCACCCGAACGTGCCCTGGTGCTCTGCGTTGACGAGAAGACCCAGATCCAAGCGCTCGATCGCACCCAGCCGATCTTTCCCATGCTCCCGGGCACCCCGCAACGGGCCAGCCACGACTACGTGCGCAACGGCACCTCCAGCCTGTACGCGGCGTTGGACATCGCGTCGGGCAAAGTCATCGGTTCGCTTCACTCACGGCATCGCGCAACGGAATTCATCGGATTCCTCCGCAAGATCGACGCCGAGGTACCCGACGAGCTCGACGTCCACCTGGTCATGGACAATGCCTCCACCCACAAGACACCCGCGGTCAAGCGATGGCTGACCGCGCACCCGCGGTTTGTTGTCCACTTCACCCCCACCAGCTCATCCTGGATGAACCTCGTCGAACGCTGGTTCGCCGAACTGACCACCAAGAAACTCCAACGCTCCACCCACCGCACCGTACGAGCACTCAATGCCGACATCAGAGCGTGGATCGAGACCTGGAACGACAACCCCCGCCCCTACGTGTGGGTCAAGACCGCTGACCAGATCCTCGACTCCATCGCCCACTACTGCACACGAATTAATGACTCAGGACACTAGCAGACTCCGGCACGAATGGTTTGGCGGGCGGGTCAACGCCTCTCGGCGCTGGTGGGACTGCGGGGGCAGGTGCGCCTAGCGGTAACGGTGGACCCGGTGGTGCAGGCGCGAACGTGTCGCCGGCAACTCAAACGAAGTGTGGCGGCGCCGGTGGTGGTGGCGGTGGTGGTGGTGGCCGTGTCAGCTTCCTCAACTACAGCGGCGGAGCTGGCGGCCGGGCGGCTATCCCGGCGGTGGTGGTGGCGGTGGTGGTGGTTCGAACGGCGGTAACCGGCTCATTCGGCGCTGGCGGTATCGGCGCTACCGGTGTGATCTGGATCTTCTGGAGATGAGTATGAAACCAGCAACCCTTGTGGCTGAAGCTCTTCCGCATATGCCGCCGATCACGAACCTGTACTCCACGGAGGATGGGTTCCTGTTGGTGTTGGTGGTGGAAGTGCCTGACATGACTTCGATTCTCACCAGCATGGAATGCAGGTTCCGTCTCGCGGTCGCATCTGAAACCGATGTGTCGGTGTTCCTGTCGGATGAGCGTGGCCAGGTCATCGACTACGACGGTGACCCCGCCAACGGTTTGACCCCGATCCTGTCGACTGACTCGAAGTCGTTCGCGATGACCATCAACCCGACCTCGCCACCCACGCTGATGCTTTGGCGGCACTCGGATATGAACTCACAGAACAGGAGACACCATGACCACCGTCACCCTCGGATGGGAGGGAACGAAAGCGGAAATCCCCCTCTACCAGAACAGTGACCTGGTTTTCTCCCTCGACCCCATCGACGCCACCTCCGGCAACATCACATCGTGGCCGGTCGGTGCAGCATCGACCCTCTACTTTTTCGAAGGCGACCCCGTCCGGAACGCCACCACCCCCATCATCTCCATCCCGGCGTGGTGGAACCACCCTCCATCGACTATGTGGTGCAACAGGAAACGCTGGCCCCCATCATCGGGCGGGCCACCCACTTCCTGCTCACGGTGTCGATGCCCGAAACCCCCACCCAGGAATAT
>NZ_FNLM01000018.1 GCF_900105725.1 Gordonia westfalica | reverse complement strand
CGTCAAGTCATCTCGGCATGTCATGAGGCTCGTTGCCTGCGCTGATGCTTGCCGTGGGCTGTGAGCACATCGCCCAGCAGATAGAACTTGGTCCCAGACGCGTGGTCGACACTGTCCGCCTTCAGCTTTCCCTGGTTGATCAGAGTCCGCATACGGCGGGCATTGAGCCCTTCGCCCATCTCCCCAGCTTGTGAGCCACCGTGTCGATCGTGGACAGCGTGACGACCTGCTTGTATGCCGCAGCGACTTTCACGTCATCGACATTGATCGTGTCATCGGGGGGCAGGTCCACCATCGCTGTGATGTCGTGGGCGAACCCCTCGATCTCATCGGCCCACTCGACGCAGCCCTCGGTCATGGCGAAGGTGATGACATGCACCCGTAGCCATCTTGTGAGCACGGATAGGGCGCGGTCGTCATAGCCCACGGGGATGCGCTTCTCGTCGGCCTGTAGTGGGCCAACGAAGGCGGGCCGGTGGGTGTAGCCGACTGGCATGTAGTCCATGCCTCGCGTCTCGCAGGTGTGGCGGACGGCGGTGGTGAGAGTGTTCTCCAGCTTCGCCGCAAACTCCTGCGCACCCTCATGGGCCGGCGCCTTTGCTCGCAGCTTCTTGGGGCGGCGGAATGACGCGAGGTCCCGGCGTCCGATTACTGCTCTGCGAGTGAGGGTGTCAGCCAAGTCTTCGAGGTGTGCCTCGATCGTGACCAGCGCCTCGGTGAGGCGGCGTTGCCCGTAGCGATCCAGGAAGAGTCCGCTGGTGTCGTGGTCGTTGTTCACTGCTGGGTCTCCTTGGTTGCCGTGAGCCATGCTGTCGCGTCGAAAGGGTCATCGGGTATCTGCCAGAAGTCGGGGTCGTATCCGGCGGCGAGGGCCACCGCGAGCTTGTCCTTGTGTGGCCCGTTGTAGCTGCGGTAGTGGTGGCGGGCTCGGGATGGCTCCCGCAGTAGCGGTACCCGATTCACAATGCGGGTCACAGGGACTCCTCGATGTCGTGTTGCAGGTATCCATCACGCGATAGCCGCCAAGTCACGGTCTCGGCGACGTAGCCGCGCATGTCCCGGATTTGCTCTGTGGTGAAACCGTCGAGTTCGTTTTCGATGGCGTGTTCTACGGCGCGGAGGAGGGCTGCCGTGCATGCCGCGGTCATGACGCCACTTCCTCACGCAATGCGGAACATTCATCCAGTGCCCGGTGGTAGTCCCGGAACACCATCCACTCATTCCAGGTGTATCGGCTTCCGTCACGCCAGATAAGGCGGCGTTGAAGCTCCCACAGCTGCAACCCGTTCAGGCCGTCACGGGGAACGACGCGGTACTCGTAGCGGCTCATGGGGTCTCCTTGATCGTGCAGGGGTGGCAGTAGGGGTGGGCTTGGAATGCGGGGGTGTGGAAGCGTTCGTAGCCGACATCGAAGGTGCTGCCGCAGGGGCATTCGGCTGCGATTTGGCCTGCGTGGTTGGTGCCGGCCAACCGGGACCGCACCGCCGCAGTGTGGGCCGGGTAGTTGCGGGCATCCACATTCACCATCGACTGCACGGGGCGGCTCACGACTCCTCCTCTTGGCATTCGGGTCCACACGAGACGGGTGGAGGACAGTCGCGTTGGCACACGAAGCACCAGGCGGGTGGGGTGAGGGAGAGAGCAAGCTGGTCGGTCACTGCGCCTCCTCGATGTGTAGTTCGAGCCACAACCGGCCCCGCTCCCCCTTCTCGGCGGGATGGATGGTCGGCATCTGCTTGGTCATCAGATCCGGTGTGTCATCAGCAACCAGGCCGGCGTCCACCAATCCGTCGCAGGCGGCTTTCAATGTGGGGACAAGGTTGTCGGCGTCGCGGCGGCGAACATCACGTGGCGTGTAGTGGAGGCTGACGTCCACGTGGGCGCAGTTTTGCGGCACGCGCGCATTCCGGGCTAGGACGTACACCGCTTGACGCACAGAGGCCACCACAGCCGCCTTCTTCCGCCAATGCATGCGCTGATTCTCAGTGAGGGGTGGACGTGCGTAGGGCAACTCGACAATGACGCTCATGCTGGCCGCCCGTCGATCTGGATACCGAAGTTGCCCGCGAAGTTCGCGATCTTCCGGTCGATCTTCGCCTCATGCAGAGCGCGCTGTTCCGGATCGGCCTGCGCCCGAGATGACCACTCCTGGCGAACCTCTCGCGCCCACTGCACGATCTCACCCGGCTCCGGGGCGTCTTGATGTTTGATGGCGCGGCGCTCCACAGCCTCCAGTAGCTCAGGTAGGTCGAGTTTGTAGCGGGCGAACATGCGAGCCCACACGATCGCGATCTCCTGGGCTTCCTTCTCGGACTTCGGGCGGATCGCGGTGCGGCGGTGGACAAACGCGGTGTGCTTGAGTACTTGGCCGGCGTCTGCCACGTTCTGCGGTGTGAGGTCGATTCGGTTCATGAGAGTTTCCTCTGTGCTTCGGTGGCTGCGGCTTGGGCGGGTTGGATGACGCTGGTTTCCCAGATGTCGGTCTTGGTGGGTTCGGCGGTTCTGCCGTTGTTCTTCAGGACGTCGGAGACGAGGTGCGGGAGGAGTCCGGGGTGTCCGTCACGGTTGGCCCATCTTCGAAGTGCTTCCTCGATGACGGGGCGGTCGTAGTGGCGGAGTTTGCGGATCTCGTTGACGAGTGCTTGTTCGACTTTGGCGGGGAATCTTTGGCCGACGTGAGTGCGGATGAAGGTCAGTTCTGTCGATGAGCCTTTGGCGGGGGTTGTGCGTGTGCTCGTTTCGATCTCGCTGGGCACGTAGTCGTCGATCGGCGGTTCGTCCGGGAGGGGCACACACTCTTCCCCCGTTCCCTTTCCCCCGTTCCCTTTCCTACTTCCGGCGCCGAAACGTCCGACACTTTCGTCGGAGATTCCGTCACTGTCGCTCGGAGATTCCGCATCTACGCCTTGACCTGCACCTTTGGAGTTCGCGACGGCCCGCTCGGCTGCTTCGACCAGCCCTTCGCGTGGCTTAGCTCTTTTCTCGGTCCGCTGATGCTTGGACCACGACGGATGGCGTAGAAGGGGCGTCCTTCGTGCCGGAAGTACACGACGCCGAAGTGGTCCGAAACGTCCGAGAGAAGTCGCGGATAATCCGACACCGGTATTTCATCGTTAGGAAAGGCGAACCCGATGACCCGAACCGGAGTGGCATCTCCGATGCCGTAGTCGTCGGCCCAGTTCCACATTGCGATGAACAGCAGGCGGGTGCGCAGGTCTGCGCCGGCGGTGTCAGCCGAGTCCCAGAAGTCGGGTTTGATCGTTCTAATTCGTGGCACCTACCGCACCTCCCCTCGTGGTGGGGTGTAGTCATGCCGGTACTTGCGACCCAACCCTTCGGGAGTGGCCCAGTGTTCGCGGCCGGTGTGGCAGTTGCGCATACGGATACCGCGGTTGCCGAGGCCGCTGGCGTCGGAGTCAGCAACCACCTCGTAGGGGATGCCGGTCTTTTTGTGGGTCCAGAACGATCCTTCGAGGCTCACTGTTGGTCCTCCGCCCCATCAGCGAACGACCGGATCGTGCGTTCAACCACACCCATCCGCTGGGCGACAACCTGTGCGCACACTGCATGGCGGGCGTCCATTTCCCACTGGTAGCGGGCTTCGGCGTGCACCACGTCGGCGGCGGCGTTCAGTCCGGAGGTGCGGTCTAGGCCGTGCGCCCGGATCAGCTTCGCCATGTCCTCGGCCTGAGGCATTGCCTGCTCCACGGAGACCGGTGCCTGGGTTGCGATGTACTCGGCTAGTAGGGATTCCAGAGAAGGAACAGACATCAGGCCACACCCCCGCCTTCGGGAGAACGGTGGTAGCCGTCAGGGTGTGGCAGATACCCGCCGTCCAAAACCCGTAGCCGTGGTGCTTCCGGTCAGCGCCGCGACAATCAGGCTCAGTGCAATAGGTGACAGGCAGACCGTTCTCATCGAGACCGCGGCGAGCAGATCCGGGCAGGTCAGCTCGAACTCGCCGTCGTCTCGATGTACCTCTCGGTCGTACTCGAAGGCGGCGTGGCGGCACTTCTCACGAAGGTGGAAGGTCACCGTCCCGAGGCCATACAGGTTGCGTTCGAATGTGATTACGCGCTGCCGCCTGGTTACGGGCTCTTGGCAGGACGGGCAGACGCCGGGAGTGCCATACCGCTCGAAGGTCTTGCCGCTGTGTTCAGCGATGGTGTCGATGACCACATGCTGGCAGGGCATCAGATCGCGGCAGGTGCCGCAGATGGGTAGTGCTCGGCAATCCTCGGCCAGCCGACGTCCTTCCAGAATCCGACTGACTTCCGGTCGGTGCCGGTGGTTGGTTCTGCGTCGGTCGCTGTGTGCTCAACTACCCATACGGTGCGGCCGTCACGTGTGTCTTCGCGGACGCTGACGATTCGGCGGAGGGTGCCGGGTGTGTTTGGGTTGCATCCCGGATTACAAGTTCACCCACCTCTGGTGCGCGGTAGGTCCACTGGACGCCCATGGCTTGGAGGCGGTTGTGCCTCCATCGTGGTCTACTCAGGTAGGTGGAGATGTAATCTGTCATTGGCTGAACTCCTTCGCAGTTCGGTCAGTGGCCGGGTGTTCACAGCACCCTGGCCACCCCTCATTCTACCCCGATGGTGGGTTTTCCCGTTGTGCCACAGCAGGATTCGCGCCTTCGGGTAGCAGGGGTGGGAGTATCCGGAGTCGGGGTAGTAGCCAGTCGATGACGGCTTCGAGGGGTTGCAGCGGCAGGTCACAACTCACCCCCGACGGTGTCTTGGCGAGCGTCATTCGCTGTATTCAGCGCGACAAAGAGTCGGTCCCAGGTTGCTACCGAGGCACCGGCGCGTCCGTTGATGACCTGCGACAGGTGCTTTTCGCTGACGCCGGCGCGACGCGCGAGATCGCCCTGCGAGACTCCGGTCTCGGCAAGTCGGGTCCTCAGTGCGACGGCGAGGTTGTCGGCGAGCGATCCTGCACGCCACTCCGGAATGTCGCTCACGACTCACCCCGACGATGCGGGCGAGCGGCTTCCATATCTCATAGACCGGTTCGTCGTGGTGGTGTTCCGTCCACGACCACTCGGCGATTAGCTCCCGTACCCGTTGGATGGTGGCGTCTCGGTTGGCGATGCGGGACTGTAGTTGTCCGTGCCGGTATGCGGCAGCATCGAGGTCCGCCTTCGCCTGGTCGAGTTCGGCGAGCAGAGCGGGCACCAACTCGGGTGTAGCGGCAATGAACTCGGCGTCGGCGGAGGACGTGATCAGCCCTGCAACTCGCGGACCCCATACGCTCCCGGCGAAGACGCCGACAGACTCGCGTGTGGTGCCATCCCAGGGTTCTGCTTCCCACGGCCCGGGTGTGATGCCTTCGAGCAGCTTCCTTGCTTCCTCTGCGGCGCTCATCGGTCACCCCGCAGAAGCCCAGCGATATGGGCGGCAATCTCGCGACACTGCCGCCCCGGCGCAAACCCTTCGCGGCCTTCATCCCACTTCCGATAGGCCATATCCATTTCGGCGGCGTCACTTTCTCGGGTGCGCGCTGAGTCGTGGGTGCCGATTGGGCCGGGGTATAGGCGTCGGTACAGCTCGCGGGCGATCCTCTCCACCACATCGTCTGCGGTGGCCTCAGATTCGAGACGACGGGCAGCATTGCGGAGTTCGTCGGCGTTGAACGGGCCGAGAGCCGCTTCAGCACGGAATTTGACTCCCAACTTGAGTGCCCGGTCGATCAGGATGTTCGCCGCGAATCTCAGGTGCTCGGGGTTGCCGGCGTCCGGTGCGGGGAGGTCGCGGGCTTTCTCTGCTTCCGCCCGCCAGTGATCCCGATCAGCAGCGACAGTGGTGATACGCGCGTCGATCTGGTCGGACCACGACCCCGCTCCCGCGCGTAGGTGGCGGTAGATTTCAGGGTGGCGCAGTATCCGCAGGTAGGTGTCGGCTTGCTGTCTCAGTGGCGACATAGGACGCAGCTGGTCTTCGAGTTCGGCGATGCGTGCCTCCGCCTTCTCCAGGAGTCGCCGGTCCACCAGATACGTCGGACGCCCATACCCATCACGGGTCACATAGCTGTTGCCGCCGTGGATGATCGGGGATCACCAACAGGACCGAAACCGATGTCAGACATCGAATGCCGCCTTTCTGACGAAGTCGTGGCCCAACAGCTCCCCTAGGGCCAGGCGTGTGATGTGGGCGGTGCGTTCGCGCGCCCGGTGAGAGTTGAAGCCGCAGAGGCATTCAGTGCCGTGGAAGTGGTGCACGCTCTCGACCGCGTATAGCGCCTCAGCGACCGCCTTTTCGTCTGCGTCGCTCATCTCGGCTCCTCCGCAACATCAGCAGCAGACGCCAGGGCGGATGCGAGTTCGCGGGCATCCTCAGGCGTATTGCGAGGGTCCTCGAAGTAGAGCCGCACCACCCGCTTGCCTCGGGCGGCCATCACTTCCCCGTCCAGCCACTCGGCGCGGTCGTCGTCTTCGCCGCCCGGTTCCGCCTTGGGTAGTAGGTGGTAGTGCTCAGACAGAGCAGCGATGACGTGGGCAGTGGTAGTGCTCAGACAGAGCAGCGATGACGTGGGCACCATGCTCGGCGTCGTTGATGTAGTAGTCGGGGCCGCAGGTGCAGCACACGCCACCTGCCCACTCGTACGACTGGTGTGCCGCCGCGATCTCGGCGGGTGTGGGTGTCATGGGGTATCTCCCAACTCGTCAGAGGAATAGATGAGGGGTGCGGTGCGGCAGGGCCATTCCTGGTAGCAGCCCGAGCACAGCGTCAGGTGTTCGGGATCGGTACAGTCGTCGCGTTCGGGGCAGCCGTCGAGCCGATGCAGTTCCCGGAGTGGTGCGAGGGCTTCACGGGCACCACGCAGGGCGTACCTTCCCGGGCCGACGAAGTGCGAGACGCCATGCGGTTCACACGCCCTCTGTGCTGCGTCTACGGCGGGATCGGTCATGACTCCCCCCGCAGCTTTGCAACTACCCATCGGGCGACATGGCCGACATCTTCGGGATGGACGGTGCCGTGAGGTGTGTCCCCGTAGGGCAGCCACAGCGACACCGCGTTCTGGTCCAACACCTCGATGATGGCGTCGCGTACTTGCTCGGCTGTGAACTGTTCGGCCTTCTCCACCACATCGTCTGCGGTGGCCTCAGATTCGAGACGGTCAGCGGATAAGCGATTGACGTCAGCATTGAGGGCGGCACGGTCGTTGCATACCTGGTCGAAGATGAGCCGCTTCCTTCTCAGCGCCACTTCGAGTTCGGCGATGCGTGCCTGCGCCTGCTCCAGGTCTTCGGCCGGCACCAACGTCTGCCCGTTCGACCAATCAACAGGTCCGGGTGGGAAGAAACCCGGTACAGCGGACACACCAAGGATGCGAGTCATGACACACCGCCGCCGTTCAGGCCCAGCCGATCTCGCAGTTCGTCACAGAGAGGACTGCCGTTCAGGTTGTATGTCTGCTCCGTGAGGGCGATGGTGAGTGTGCGAATCTCGTAGGCGATGGCGAACCATGCGGACTGCTCAGCCGTCATGGCCGCGTAGTTATCGGTGAAAGGGTTTCCCGGCAGGTTGCGGGATACGGGGTTGTCCTCGCTCATCAGTAGAGTGCTCCGATCTTGTCGATGTCTCCGTGGCGGTCGAGGATCACCACACGCCACGGGCAGACGAGCATCTGCCGTTCTTGCCCACGCGGGACCACGTCGTAGTTGATGCCACCAACCTTCAACCGCGCCGCGTACTGGGTGTCGATGGCGTTGAGAGCCCCCGACCTACGCCGATAGCCTTCCCCCTGAGCGAGGATCTGACCGTTGCGGGACTTACACCGCCAACGCCACTCGGGATGTCTGGCGACCACGCTCTTGGCATCGAGGTCGACCTGCAAGATCTCGTCCTCGTACACCTCGATGGTGCCGCGATACTCAGACACCTTCTCCGGGATGTTCTCGTAGACGATCACTGGACCTCCACCACCCCACCCACCAGAGCGGCCTGACGCTTGGCAGCGCGCACCGCATTCGACTTCGTGTCATACGTTTTCGGGGAGATGGCGCCGGCGCTGCCGTTGCGGGCGATCTGCGCCCACTGGTAACCCTTCCGGGTTCTCGTCACCACCACACGCACAGCAGTTCTCGCCGACGCCAAGGGCTGCACGACGTAGCCGCCATTGCCACCCGAGCCTCCGCCGACAGCCTGCACCTTGACCACCTCAACCGCCTTGAACGCCTCGCCGTCGAAAGCCTTCTTGTTGTTGCTCATTCGTTGTCTCCTTTGGTTCTCCCCACGCAGGGGATGTGTCGTGTCTTCTCTGCACCTGTTGCGGGGGAACGGAGTACGCAAAGCTCCCCCGGCCTGGCCGCGCACTCAGGGCACGGCCTCTCGATCGCCCCCCACAGGAGGTAGGACTCCGGAACCTCAGCCCACCGCATCGCACACCTCGACCCCGCCGGCATCATCGAGCAACGCCCACCGGCCCGACAGCAGGACAGCCACATCGCTGGACGGCTGCCGGAACTTCGACACCAACCAGCCCTTCGCGTACGCCTGCGCCGGATTGCGGCCGATGAAGTCATGGCAGCCGCGGCACACCAGCAGACAATTCGACAGGGCGTTGATCTGTGGGTCTTTCGATCCGCCCATGCCGCGGTTAGCTCGGTGGTGATAGTCCTGCCCTGTGCCGGTACACCAGTCGGTTTGGACTTCGCAGCGACCCATCGCCCGCACCGCAGCAGCAGCCTTCACATCCGCAGAGAAGCCCGTCATGACGCCGTCTTCCTCTGCTGCCACGCCACCGACGTCAACGCTGCCGGACAACGCCGCCCATGCCGCTCATACCGGCGCTTCATCGACGCCGGCAGCATCCCCACCCGACGCGATGCCTCCTCCGCCCCAACACCCATCGACAGCAGATACTCGAAGTCGGAGAACAGGTCTTCGGCAGTGCGGGGTTTGTCCACCACTTCCGGCTCATAGGTGGGGTCATCGATACGGTCCTCATCCCACGCCAACGGAGGCAACCAACCTTTCGCCTTCGCCCGATGCCGCGCCTTCCGATCAGTTCCGGGAACCATCTGCAACTGCGCGAACAAGGACGTCACATCCCGTGCTCGACGAACCGCAATGTTGCGGGACTGTCCGAGGAACAACTCCGAAGTGCTGCCATTCTCCGGCCAACCCAGACGGCTGATCAGATCCGTCTGCGAATACCCGTTCGCCACCAACGCCTGCAATCGGCGGGTTGTGCCCAGGGCGGGGACGCGGTCCTGTCGCACAAACTCGACACCGGTACGCGGAACAGGGATTTGGAGGATGCGGTCGGCGGTAGCTTGGCGGACCTGTTTGCTCGGACCGTATCCGCGTTGCCCGTACAGCAGATGCTGGATGGTGCTGTGCGGGACGCCGAACTCCTCTTCGAGCCGTTTGTTCCCCACTCCTGCGTCACGCAGCTTGAGGATGTGCTCGCGTACAGGCTGGGCGTCGACCAGGTCGGGAGTCCAACGTCCGTAGGCGCGTTGCCGGCGGTGGTGTTGGGCGTAGTGCATTTCGCACATGCCGCGCGCTTTGACGGGCTTCCCGCATTGGCAGGTCATGCCGCCCCCTGCTTCCACATGGCCTGACGTTCACGCGGAGTCGTACCCCCAACCACACCGTGCGGTTCACGGTTGTCCAACGCCCACTGCAAACACACCTCCCGGCGGTCACAGCCGGCGCAGATCCGTTTCGCGTCAGCGGTTTGCGTCACCCCGTAATGGGAGGGAAAGAACGCGTCCGGGTCTGAGGAGGCGCAGGGAGCGCCCTCATGCCAGGCCGGCGGTTTCGGCAGATCAGAAACATTCCGGTTGCGGTTCAACACATTCGCACCGGGGAACGTGTTCGACGACCCCAACGCCTGCTTCTTCTCGTCCAGGGTGTTGGATCTTCTGCCCTGATCCATTCGGGTGGTGGAGGGTTCGATGTGGAAGCCGTTACTCATGGGTGTATCTCCTGAGGATGTCTTGAGCGTCGTGATGGGCCAGGCAATTCGGGCATGGGATGATGTCGCCGGTGCGGTCTCCCCAGCGCATACGGACCATGTGGCCGTAGCCGAGATCGAAACCACACACCCCGCAAATAGGGCGGCTCATGACGCCTCCTCGAAGAGGGATGGTTGGTCGTCAACTGCCGTGATCGACCAGCCATGGACGAACGCGCCAGGGAGTCCGCTGTCGAGCAGTCGGCCCGCGTCATCTGTCCCGTATGCGACGAGGCAGGACGGTGCGCCGCTGTTCGCCGCGGCCTTCGATCCATCGCGGTGGTGGAAGGTGAGCCGCCCTTCGAGGAACAGCACTGCGGTCGCCCGCCGCCACACCTGCGCCTGGAATCCGGCGGTCTCGGTGCGGGCGAAGATCAGTGCGGTGCCGGTGCCGTGGTTGGCGAGCCGGTCGAGCCACCGCCACACATTGGAGTAGGGCGGGTTGCACCACACGCGCCCTTCCCACGGCAGTGTGAGTCCGTCGTCGGGTAGTCGGTAGTGGTGGCGTGCGGTCGTCCAGTTCGCTTCTGCCGGTGCGGCGCACGGGTCGAGGTCGAACGGGCCGAGGGCGTCGAGGACGTGCGGTGGTGTCAGCCACACGTCGTCCCCGGTGGTGGCGCACTGATGCGATCCCATCGCCCGCCCGCTCACGACGCCTCCTGTGCGCCGAGTTCGTCGGCCAGGGTGGTTTGCGCCGCATCATGATCCGGGACAGACATGATCGCCTTCCCCTTCTCCTGCACCTCACGAGTCAGCGGCACCAGCACCGCAATCCCGGCAGTCTTCAGATCGACATTGCGGGTGGTCATCGCCCACTCGGCGAACTCCTTCGTCACCATCCCCGCAGCCGTCACAGCCTCAGCCAGTTCGCGTTGCGCCCGCTGCGCCGGCGTCTGCTGACGGTTCCGGACCTCCTCCGACGACGCCACACCCTTCTTCGTGTCCGCCGCCAACGCTGCGACGATCGCCCTCCCCCACGCCGCGGTCTCAGCGTTCTGCATCTCCGAGTCACGGGTGAAAGATGTGGGGCCGGGGATGGGTTCCCACGCGGTACCGATACCGGGACGCTCATCATCCGGCGTGCGGTAGGCGGCGGCGGTGAACGCGAGGAAGCTCTTGCCGCCAACCTCAAGAACTTCGTATCGCACCTGCTGGAGAGAGCCGGTGGGGTGCTGGTTGCGGAACTCAACAATTCGGGTCGCGACATCGACGTAGTCGAGGGGGCCTTTGTAGTCGGGCATCAGAGGTCTGCTCCCGCCCTGGAGGGGATGACCTCGAACCCGTTGCCGTCAGCCTTGATCCAATCCCCCGGAAGGGCAGTCACACCATCCACCCGTAGCTGGAGTTGGTGGGGTTTGGGGCGGACGATCATGCCGCCACACCACACGGCGATGTCGAGCATCGTGCGGTAGCGGTCAGACCACGAACCGCTGCTGGGAAGCTGTCTCACAGAGTTCACAGCGCACCACCGAAAGATCCGAGACGGCTGCTGCGTCGGCGGAACTCGCCCTCATCCTGGACCGTGACGTGGTACCGGGTGGTGGCGCGGGATTCCAGAACCTCCCGCAGTGAAGCGGCCTGCGCGAGGGTGGCGTGCACCTGGGCGCGCGCTGCGACCTCCGAGTGCTGGGTGGTCGTGAGGTTGCGGTCGTGCTCGATGAACGCGAGCATCCTCTCCGCTTCGGCGTAGTGCTTCTGCGCCGGGGTGACTTCCGGATTGATCAGGGCGTAGGCGATGCCGTTGGGCGACATCATGCATTCGCACTTGCCGACCCCGCACGCACCCCCCGGATCGGTGCCGTGCGGGTCGATGCCGTGGCCGCACTCCGGGCACAGGACGACATCACGCCCTGTGAGCCGGAACAGTTCGTCCTGGCTAATGTCTTCGGTCATTGTTGTCTCCATGGGTCTTGTTGCCCGTAGGCAGGATTGGGGAACAGTTCTTCCGGCTCGACCGGGTCGTCCGGGAGAACATCTCCAGGTCCGGGTAGGTCGTAGGGGTATTGGGGGCCGCGCCACCGGAACCCGCCGGCAGCATGGGTGCGGTTCGACATGAACCTCACGCCGCCGCCTTCGCTCTCGCCACCAACTCGAACAGCCGCTCAGCCACCAGGCCTGCACGATCAACGGGGGCCTGGGGGTGGTCGGCGTCGGGCCAGGTGACGAACTCGGTGCGTCCGTTCACCCACGCCCAAAACAGGTGGAGGTCTGGGAGGTGTTGCACCCACATGTCGACACCGTCGATCTGGCGGTGCTCCGCGGCACTCATGACGCATCCCCGAAGTCGAGAGCCATCGTCTGATTACTGAGGCGTTTCGCAATCAGCTCGCAGTAACGCTCCTCAAGCTCGACACCGACCGCCTTACGGTTTTCGTTCGCCGCAGCAATCAACGTGGTGCCCGAACCGGCGAACGGGTCGAACACCGTTTCCGAGGCGTTCGTGAACAGGCGCACCCAGTCCTCCACCATTGGCAGCGGTTTCGCCGTCGGGTGACCGGTGTTCTGCACGACGGGGTACGTCCACACGCCAGCCTTGCCACCCCCGTTCCAGGCCGGTTTGGTGTCGGCGCGGTGTAGAAATGAAATCGCTTCCCAGCCTTGCCCGGGACGGTCGGCACTGATCTGCGGCATCGGGTTGGGCTTCACCCAGACACCGATGCGCAGCGAGCGCAACCCGACCGGCGGACCCTGGTCGAAGGCGAAAGCGTGCGCGTAATCAAGCGACGTGACCACCCAACTCGCCGAGACCCGCCCACACTCGGCGAGTACGGCCCGCAGGTCAGCGTCAGAGATCGCCGCGAACGTGACGGCCTTTATGCCATGACCAGCACCCCTGTTCGTCTTTGCCATTCCGTGTGTGCGTTCGGTGTACGGCGGATCCGTGATCACCACATCGACCGACCGATCTGCCATGTCTGCCATGACCTCTCGGCAGTCGCCGTGGTAGAGGGTGACCAGGTCGTCCTGGTAGTAGATGCTCATGGCTGGGCCTCCTGCGCTGCGAGGAACACCAGCACGTGATCGCGGGTGATCCATGGCGACGATTGCGGCTCCACCTTCAACACCCGACGCCCGTAGAAGTCGGTGAGGACCGCGCTACACCCGGCAGCCGAAACCTGCATCGAGGACATGAAGCCGTGCGTGAATGCCTCGGAAGCGAGGTCGGCTTCCACCTCCACGATGTCGCGTGCCGTCCGAAACGCCTGCATGTCAACGACGCTCACGGGTCACCTCCACCGCGCACGGCTCACACACCGTCACGTTCTTCCCCGCCCGCCCATCCGGGAACACCAGGTATTCGCGGACGTAGCCGATCAATGTGCCTACGGGGTAGTCGGTGCGGCATTTGGGGCACCAGCCGGCATAGCGGGCTTCCACTGCACCGCTGCTCACTGGTCGACCCCCTCGTCTTCGATGTCGTAGGAGCGCTGGAGGATTGAAAGCAGCGCGTACTCGACCGACTTCGAGTCCTGCTTGGCTGCGTAGTGCGCTATCTCTGCACGCAGCCAGAGGAGTTGCGCCTCCTTGCGCTGGTAGTACTTGTCGAGCTGGTTCTGGGTGTGTTGTGCGTCGGCGATCTGCTGCTGCACGATCGCGCCATACAGCTCGGACCCGAAGATGGTTTCGGCCCCGCTCACTGGTCGACCTCCTGGGTGGGCATGCAGAACCCGACCACCGTCATCAGCAACAGGACCGCGACGATCACGAACGCCACCAGTTCTTCCGGTCCGAGAGGTGGGAGGATCGCCCACACCCCCAACACAAGACACGCATACGCGGGAACCCAGATCGCGGCCTTCACGACGCCGCCCTCTCACCCGGAGCCGGCTGCGGCAGCGAGTTCCGCCACCGCACACACTCTTCGTGGTCGATAAAGTACTTGCCGCCCCCCTCACGCAAGGTTCGGAACAGGATTCGCCCCTCGACATACTCGCGGCGAAGGGTCTTCTCGGAGACTCCCAGGATTTGGGCGGCCTCCTTCAGGGTGTACTGAAGGGGCTGAAGGTTTCTGTCGTTCATGACGCCTCCAAGGTTCTGGTGGGGATGGGGGTTCGCTTGAGCAGGGTGAGCAGCGCATCGATGTGCTGCCACAGTTGCGGGCGGGTGAGTTCGATGGCGTCGTCCTCACCCGGCGGAAAGATCACGAAGACGGGTTCCCCTGTGGCGGGAATGGTCGTGACGTGATGGGTACCCGTCAAGCCGTCGATGGGGATGGGCGGAACCTCATGCAGCGGAAGATCACTCATGCCGCACCGCCGATGATGCGTTGCAGGACGATCCGCCCCGACGGAGTCAGATCACCGTGGGCCACCAGATCATTGAGGGCAGTGCGCAGCCGACTCGACTTGAGTGCTTCGCGTGCGGCCAACACCATCCAGTACTCCGGCGACTCCTCCGGGTCGAACGGGCGTAGCGGAGACGACTGCTCCCACGCCTTACGCGCAGCCTCCACAGCAGGATCGGTGCTCATGCCGCACCGCCGATACGGTCCAGGTGGGAATCGTCCGGCCCAGGCCACACAATCCGCGACGACCGCTCCACAACCGCTGTCGCACCATACGATTCGATGAGCTTGGCCCTAGACTTCGCGGAGGACAACGACTTGTACTCGCGCTTAGTGGACGGCCAGTGGAAGCGTCGACTCCCGAACTGCGCGATATACCCCGGATCGGGGTCCCACCCCTCGGGTTCCCAGTCAGGGTTGGGGTACCCGAACTCCTCACCGGTGTCGTCGGTGTAGAAGGTCAGTGCCCCTTCGGGATAGCTCGTGATCGCAACTCGGTAGAGGTAGTAGCCGCCGCTGGGCTCACGCCAGTCCGGATCGGCCTCCTGCATTGCTCTGTACACGTCGCGTAGCTCGGCGAGCGTGAGAACCACTTCACCCCGGCCGGACGGGGACTCAACCGACAGGTACGCCAGGTCGAGGCCGCTCACCTCACCGAGCGATACGTGGACCTTCCTGTTTTCATCTGCTACTACAGGGACTGGATCTGCGTAGTGCGAGAAGGACATGAGTCAGACCGCCTCGGGGAAGGACTCGCGCGTCCAGGCCCCGCCTCTGGGCATCTGCAGCTTGGACGTGTTCCCACCACGGCGCCAGTGGTTCCAGGCCATCACGAAGTAACCAATGAGATCACGGTCGCTGACGTTGACTTTGCCTTCGCGGATACGATCGAGTCGGTCACGCAGGGCGAGAATGGGATTGCCGGACTGGAGCCCGGCGCCTGAGTAGAGTCCTTCGCTGAACTCGCGAGCCGCTTCGCCGTCGATCAGTCGGAACTGCAGCAGCACTGCAAGGGTCACGCTGGGTCGGCACTTGACGCGCCGGAGACGCTGACTGGCAAGGTCCTGAAGGATGGCCATCTCGACCGGGTGCTCGGCGGCCCAGGCGACTACCTCCGGGTTGCTGATCTTGCTTGCGACCTTCTGATCGCCGAAGAACGCCATACGCTGCCACTCCAGGTAGACCCGGATGCCGCCTGCGACGATCCTCGAATCAGTCGAACCAAGAAGCCCTTCGAGGACCAGTTGGTCGCCGGCCGTCCGGGTTGTCCCTTGATCCATCGTGCTTTGTGTGTCTGCGGGGAGCCCGCGTACAACCAGGAAAGGAATGGCCGGAAAGTTGTCGTCCATCCGGGCGAGTGCAGTCAGCCGGTGCTGCCCATCGAGGAGGACATCATCGATCGACCACTTGATGGCTTCTCCGTTGTACTTCCAGCGTCCGGAAGTCATCTCGGCCATGAGACGCACTACCTGTGACTCTTTGATCGGTCGGTTGTGTGTGTTCTTCGCGAGTACACGACGCGCCATCGCCGGGTCGACGAAGATGGTCGACGCCGACGGCTTCTGCGGTGTCACACCGACGGACGCGAGATGCTGGCTCTTACGGTGGAAGTCGCCTTCGGAAGTTTTCTGCCAGTTCGACATGGGCTATCCTTCTAGTTGTGTGATGACGCTGTTGAGTGCGTCGCGGACGCGGATCAGATCGCTGAGGTTGGACGCCTTGATCTGGTCCTTGTTCCTTTTCAGGCGGTCGTCGGCGGCGAGCCGGTTGACCGATTCGACAGCGCGCTTCAGGTTGAAAGTCGCGGAGTCGAAAGCATCTGTGATGGGCCGACGCTTCGGCGTGGCCGGTTGTGCCGGTGCGGGGGTCGGCGTGGGAGCGTTGAGTTCAGCGAGGGCGGCATCGGTGAAGCCGGGGGCGATCTCGACCGGCTCGGCCTCAACCTCGGCATCGATGTCGGGTTCCGGATCGATCCGGCGGCTGCCGATCTCGCTACGGATCGCCGCCGCGGTCGGCCTACCCCCGGTGGCCTCGTTGACCTTCGCCATAACATCCACGGCTTCAGCGGGGTCAAGGCCTGTCAGCTCCCGCGCCTGCCCCTCATTGGCCGGAAGTGCCGGTGTGTCACCAATTGGTGACGTCGCCATCTCCAGGGCGGCTTCCATGCCGTCAACAACGGTCGCCGCACTCATGAGGTCATAGGCCCGCTTACGGCTAAGGTTCCACCGGCTCTGGCAGTACACCTCGAACGACGCATACTCGTGCCGATAAAGGCGATCGTCACGGATCTTCGCCAGGGCGCGGCCTATCTCGATGAACGACTCGAGACCTCGCTCGATGACAGACTCTTGCTGCTCGAGGTCATCTCTCAGTGCTGACAACTGATCGGCAGCGGCGACCGGCTCGCCGGGCAGATAGCTCGGGTAGCTCATCGGTTCACTCCCTCTACTGGTTTGGTGACCGGGGCGGCTCCCCCCGCCCCGGCCTGCGCGGGCTCCTGCGAGAGGGAGGGGGCCTGCGCGCTCCCGCACCGGCAGCGGTCAGCACGGGAGTGATCTACGAAGTCGGCAACGAGTGCTCGGACAACCGACCGCGGGTGCTCGATCACGCGACCACCCGCCGTTGATTGCTATTACGTCCATTGCTAGCGGATGCGTGCTCCACGAAAAGGAGATGCAGAGGCACGTCGAGAGCCTCCGCGATGCGTTCGGCCAACTGCGGTGTGCACGTGGTCTTGTTCTCGGCGCAGAGGTGCCCAATGAAGCTCTTTGAGCATCCGGCATACCGCCCAAGCCTGGCCATCGAAAATCCGCGCTGGTTCATCAGTGCTCGGAGAGTGTCCCCGGATGTGAGTTTCATCCAACTGCCTTTCGGCCATCGTTTGTATGACGCCACTTCATCCTCCATGGTCAACGGGTTGGTGTCAACTGTCGATGGATAAAACATACGACACTGGTAGACGCTTACGCAAGTAATCACAGCGTTGTAGTTCCGCAGCCAGCGGATATGATGGCGTCCAACACTGGATGAAACGGTCAACGGCAAAACGCCAATTCCGGCCGTTGTGGGGTAGACGGATGGGTGAGCGAATGACTAGCGACGTTCATACTCGGACGGCAGGCTCTGAGTCGTGAGCAAATTGTGGGAGTTCGTCCAGGCCCACCTGGACAGGACGGGAGCATCCGAGGCGGCGTTCGCACGCCAGATCGGTAGCATCCCGCAGACTGTCAACTCGTGGAAGAAGCGCGGGTTGAAGCAGCTCCCCGAAGTCGCCACTCTCCGTGCGATCTCAGAGATCACCGGCGCCAACTACGCGGACATCATTTCGGCCGTACTAACTGACATCGGGTACATCGAGGACGGCGAGCTGCCTACGGAGGCGATTACACCGAACGACCATCGGCAGATCGCTTTAGCAGCTCACCTACTTGTCGAGGCGGTTCCGAATATCGACGAACTTGATATCCCATTCGAGGACGTCTTTACGTTCGTTGGACTGGTCGAGCAGTCCGCGGGACTTCTTGGGCGCACTGGTCTCCATCAGGTAGATGACGCGACGGCGCAGGAGATTGTGGCCGAAGCCCGGAAAGCCGCGAGCAAGTATCGGCGGCTAGCACGGAGGGTGGCGGCTTCGCTCACAGGTGATGACGCGTCGGCAGATCGCCGACCGTCCGAGAGCCTGGAGGATTCCGATGCCCTACCAACTGATTCGCCCGCGTCGCCGGGAGCACCGGGCGAAGCGAGTGAAGAGCAGAAGACCACAGCCGGCGGCAAGGTCACAGCCTTGCCTTCCCGGAATCAAGTCCCCAAACCTGAGCGGCCCGAGGATGCGAAGGCCGCCCGCAAGCGGAACCCACGGTTCAAACCCCAAGACCCTGACGAATCTCATTGATGTTATTCGAGGTCAGGGCCGTTTCTGTCAGAGGTGCATGTTCCTATTTCGGACATGAACTGGCATCCCTGGCGGTCAGCCCGCGATGACTACCCGCACATCGCGATCGACTGCACACAGCGACTCTCACCCGGAACGATGGGGCTCAACGGCGAGCGCACCATCTGGATTCACCGCGGCCTCACCCAAGCGGAGAGACGGTGCACCCTCACCCACGAGCTGCTGCACCGGGAGATGCCTGACGCTGATGAGGACACGATTGAGCGTGAGACGGCTCGCCGGCTGATCACACTCCCGCAGTTGGTGGACGCCTTCCGTTGGCTTCGTCACCCGTCACTGCCTGAGCTCGCTGAGCATCTGTGGGTGGACGAGCAGACGGCGTGGACGCGGATGCAACACCTGGACCCGATCGAGGTCGCCGAGATCGAAGCGGCGACCGAGGGTGACTGGTCGTGGAGTGACGTCGCATGACGGACGAAGAGAAGGCGATGCTCGACCTGGCCGGGCGGAGATGGAACTACGCCGGCAACCTCGAGCAGAAGGTGCGAGACGAGTTCGGCATCAGCCTCACCCGGTTCTGGCAGATTGTGAACCGCCTCCTGGACACTCAGGAAGCTTTAAGCTACTCACCGCAGGTGGTGAACCGTCTGCGGTGATTACGAACCCGGAGAACCCCATGAAACGCGCCATCGCCCTGGCAGCAGCAGCCCTCTTCACCACCACCCTCGGCGCAGGAGTAGCCGACGCCGCACCCCGCGACATCACCCCGACCATCGCCTTCCCCGGCGAACACGTCCGCTACTTCTTCTCCTCCGACACCCCACGCAACGACATCGCCTACTACGCGGCCGGCGGACGTCTCGTCGTCGCCAAAGATGTGGTGTTCCAGCCCACACTGATCAACATCGGGTCCGGGCCGCGCTACCACACCCACCGGGCGTTCACCTCACCCGGCCGTCAGCTCATCGGTTCGTCGATGCAGACGCGTGGATGGTCGGCGCAGTGTCAGGTGCAGTTGGATGGCCGGACTGTCGACTCGGCGTATGTGCCGGGTCGCCGATTCGCCAACGCCAACTGCTAGACGTCGGGAAGCGCGAGTAGTTTCTCGAGTTGCCCGAGGGCGGCGCGGGTGAGGTCGGTGGAGGTGTGCGCGTACTGCCGGTGCGACGTAGTGGTGGTGTGCCCCAAGATGGCCATTCGGGTGGCTTCCTCCACGCCGGCCTCCTGCAGGAGGGTGGCGACAGTGTGGCGGGCGGCGTGCTGATCCGGCGCGTCCTCCACCTTCCCCACTACCGCGGCTTGTACACACAGCTGCTTCCAAGCGAGGGTGTCGTCGCGGGCTGGATGGCCGCCCCATCGTCCCGGGTGAACACCAACCCTGCGACGGGTTGCCCTTCTGCTCCCACAATTCGGTGAGCGCAGCAACCACGGGCGGCAGCAAGGGCACCAGCCGACGCGACCCCGACGTCTTCGTGGGCACCAGGCACGCCGTCCAGTGCACCGGGGTGAAGGTGAAGGTGTCGGGGACGTCGAACGCTTCCCGCGGATACACGTCACCTTGCGGGCGAGGGCCTTTCTTCAACTTCAACCGGGCCAACTGCCACGAGATGTCAATGACACCCACACCGAGGTCGACACGATCCCAGGTGAGGCCCAAAGCTTCGGCTTGGCGGGCACCGGTCAGTAGGGCCAATGACCAGCGGGCTGCGTCTGTTGCGTCACGTGACGCCACATGCAGAAGCACTGCCCGTGCCTGCTCCACAGTGAGGGGAACGCGCTCCTCGGAGCGGGCCTGGGGGCGGTCCATACGCTCGCACGGGTTGTTGCCGATCTTCCCGTCTTTCACTGCATCCCCCAACGCTTTCGCCAACACTGAGTAGGCGGCTTGGGCGGTGCGGGTGGTGTGTGCGTCGGCGACGTGGTTGACCATGCGGCGAACATCAGTGGGGGTGAGCTTCCCCAGCTTCTTCGACCCGACATGCGGGATGAGTTGGTGTTTGATGGTGGACCGGTAGGTGGCGAGGGTGCGGGGTTTCAGGCGTGGCGCGGCGATCGTGTCCACCCAGTAGTCCAGCCACTGGGCGACGGTGATCTGGCCGGCGTTGGGAGGATGCCGTTCGCGAGGTCTTTCCGCATGGCTGCGAGTTCGGCCACGGCGTCGGCGTATTTCTTGCGTCCACGTTGGTAGTACTTGCCGTCGGGGAGGAGGACTTGCGCCATCCACATGCCGTCGGCCCGTTGGTACAGTCCGCCTTCACCTTTCGCCCTACGGCGCTTCTTCGGGGCATATCGGCTCACTTACGTTTGTACTTACGTTTACCCCAGTCTATGCGCTGTCTAGACAAACTCGTGAAAACTTCAGTTACCTGCAGGTATTCGCTCAGCCTTGACAGTAGACCCACCATGAGCATACCCCTAAACACAGCTTCCCAAGCTGAATACGCGGGTTCGATTCCCGTCATCGGCTCCAGGTCAGAGGGCATTTTCACTCCGACGCTTACGTTTAGACTTACGTGTATCTCGCAAAGTGAGGTCCAGTCCCCTCCGTCGCGAGTCTTCCAAACTAGCTACGCGGGTTCGATTCCCGTCACCCGCTCCAGGTCAGAGACCACACAGGCTCTCGACTACAGCCACGGTTACAGCCAAGGCATTCAAGTACAGCCATCCAGCACCACGCTGGGTGGCTGTACTTGTACATACACGTCGATGGAGAGCGGCATGAGCCTTCGTAATCAGTCGATGTGCTCCAGCGCGGTGTCGGCGAACCACCACCCGTCGCCGAACAACTCCCGCGCCCATGCCGTGGCGTGAGTGAACTCCACCCGTGCAGTAGGTCGGGCACGCGTTCCTGGGCGATGATCTTCCCAGCCGCCTCGGCGTTCCCTAGTGAGGTCACCCGCACGCGGTCCCCTACCTTGAACTCAGGCATCGGTCCAGTCCTGTCGTACGAGCTTGCTGGGATCGTTGGGTACATACTCGCCAACCGTTTCGGGATGGCTGGTGGAGTTGGTGACGTAGAGGATGGCCAGTCGGTTCCAGGTACGAAGTCCACGATTCGCCCAGTGTGGTCACCGACAACAGTCCGCACACGATCCCCTACCTTGAACTCAAGCATCGTTCCCCGCCCTCGCCTGTTCCAACCGCCATTCGTGTACGCAGATCATTGCGCCGGTGTGGAGATAGCCCGTGTTGCGGGCGTCGGCGTACACCTGCGCCTCAGCTTGGGCAGGGAACAGCTCCGCATTCAACGGGCAGTCGCGGCCAGACAGGACGTTGACGGAGAACTCGCGAGCCTCCAGGTCGATCGCCGTGGTCGGCGACACGAACCTCTGAGAAGGTGTCGGGGGGTGGGCTTCACGCCGGTGTGCGGGCGGAAGTTGCGGCATCCCTGCCCGGGAACCACGAGACACTCGTCCTTGAGCTCAGGCGCGCTCACGGCTCGACCTCACCAGAGGTGATGTACACGTCTCCGTCATGGAGGACGACACTCTCGCTTCGCCGTAGTAGTAGCCGCCCGTAGGTTCAGACCACACGCCCATCTGCGCCCAGTCGATACAGGCGGTGGCATCCTGGGGCATCTGCTGCAGCTTGGCGATCAGTTCGGCTACGGTCATTCTCCTATTGTCCCAGGTTGTGGCCTATTTCTCCGGTTGACACACCCACCCTTGCCGGGCAAGCCATTAAGATCCCCACATGGGTCAACTCACAGGCAACACCGGCAATTTCGGAACGTGCGCGTGTGGATCGCAGATCATCAGCCGCGAGGAGCGAACTCAGGTACGCGCTCGGCCCACAGTCTGGGGCGCGCAGAGTGTCAGTCACCTCCGCTGACCTGCGGAGTGCGCAACGTGGCAGGAAAGTCAATGGCTGAGCGCACTCGCGAATGGTCCGGTGCCCACGCTATTCAAGGACATCCAGGAGGGTGACTTTGTGTTTGCCAAGGGCCGCTGGCGGCAGGTCACATCACGTACTGTCACAGAGCTCACCCTTGGCCTCGATCAGGTATCACTGAGTGAGTTGGTGGACGTGAATGCGGAGCGGGAGATTCTGCGTCCGTCCTGAACCAGTCCGTCCAGTCCGCACTTTGATCCGACTTTGGGGACACCAACAGACTGGCGTCTCCCCAAAGTCCTCCACCAGTCGCCGGCATTCGGGGCAGTCCGGATCGTAGGGTGGTCGGTAGATGCGGAATGCGTGGAGTCATGAGCCTTGGACGCAGCCGCGGGGTGGCGGGGTTCCCTCAACGCAAAGAAAACGCCCCACCCTCACGAAGAGGATGGGGCGTTCAAGGTTGTCCAAGTTCAGAGCGGGTGTCGCATCATGACGCTCTGCGATCGGGTTCCCAGTGTTTCCTATCAGTGGCCGGCGCATCGCGCTCCGACGATCAGTGTGTGTTCCTGAACCTCACCCGCTCTGAACTTGTGAGATAACAGTAGCATCGACTTCTGTTGCAGCGCAACACATTTCACGAAACCCGTATGATCACCTGGTGACCGATCGGGACGTACTACGCGCCGCAGCCGAAGCCATACGCGCACAGATGCGCCGCCAGCAAGCCGAAATGACACAAGCCACCGACGGCGGATGGACACCACCCGACCCCGACCTACTCGCACTCGCCGTCGAATGCGACGACGTGGTCTACTCCCAGCGCGCCGAGGCCCCGGACCTCACCGACCGGCTCGCCGCGGTACTCGGCGACGCCTGGGAGCCGTGACAGCGGTGTCCCGATTCCGGTTATGGGCGGGG